>PKWT01000490.1 GCA_003132125.1 Micrococcales bacterium
CGTCGCATCGACAGTGCGGCGCTGGTGGCCAGCAAGATCGCCACGGGTAGCTCCACGAGCGCGGCAGCGACCGAGCCCCAGTGTTCGGCGGTGCCCCAGGACAGGCAGACGTCGAACCATACGTCGCAGGTCAACAGGGTTGAGGTGATGACCAAGGCGATAACGGCAACTTGCCGACGAAGCCAGACGGTCATCACGGTGACCACAAACGCAACCACGAGGGCAACGTCGAAACCAACCCAGACGGTTCGCCATGCGCCCCCGGAGGAGGTTGCGGGCAGGGTGGCCGATAGAAAGACCAACCACGGCACAAGGAAAAGAGAGCCAGCCCCACCGACTGTCAGGACAAGTCTTCGACGGCCAGGAGACTGCAACGCCGTCTGGGGCTGATCGATGCACTCCGCCAGCAGCCGCGCGACGCCGGCCCGCTGCTGGGCACTCCACCCGCGGACATCGTCATGGGTGGGCAACGAGGCTTCTGTTTCGCTCACGTTGACCTCCTGGGGGCAGGGGGAGGACCCGGCACCTATCACCGGGCCGGGCAAACGCCCGCAGAGAACTCCTCCAACACCCTTATGGGTGCAGCGAAATCATACGGGCCTGAGCGCTCGATCCTCCGATGAGCCGGGTGACAGATGGGCGGCGGAAAGTCCGCCTTCCACCCAGCCTCACGTAAGGCCAACGACGAGGCCGGCCAGGAGCGCTGGGCTCCGGGCCGGTCCCGTGATCGGGTTTCAGGCTGAGGTGGAGCTGGTGTAGCGCAGGTACGGCTTGACGACGTCAAGGTCCGGGAAGAGCGCTCGGGCCGCATCGGTCGGGATGTCGAGGCTGACGATCGCGCGGTCGCCGGGGCGCCAGTCAGCTGGCGTGGCGAAGGGGCCGGAGTCGTTGAGCTGCAGTGCGTCCAGGACGCGCAGGATCTCGTCGAAGTTCCGCCCGACGCTCTTGGGGTAGGTGAGCATCAGCTTGATCAGGTTGTCGGGGCCGATGATGAACACCGAGCGCACCGAGCTGGTGTCGCCTTCGCCTGGGTGGATCATGTCGTAAAGTTGGGCGACTTTCTTGTCCGGGTCGGCGATGATCGGGTACCCGATGGTGGTCTTGGAAACCTCTTCCACGTCGGGCTTCCACGAGTTGTGGTCCTGTACGGAGTCCACCGAAAGTGCGATCACCTTGGTATTGCGCTTGTCCCACTCGTCGCTGAGCTGGCCGACCCGGCCGAGCTCGGTGGTGCACACGGGGGTGTAGTCGGCCGGGTGGCTGAAGAAAACCGCCCAGCTGTCGCCCTTCCAGTCCAGGAATGAGATCTCACCCTCGGTGGTGGGTGCGGTGAAGTCGGGTGCTGTGTCACCCAGGTGCAGGGAAGCCATGGATTCGCTCCAGTCTCGTCGCGTTCGTGTCGTGTCTATGTGTCGACTGTATGCCGCGACAATCGGGGCGGGCGCGGCGCAGCCGTTGGCACCAGCCAGCGGGCCTAGCCAGCAGGCCTAGNNCCGCTTTCAGCTGCGCGCCACGCAAGACCCAATTCATCAAGCGTTGACGTGGATCGCCGTCTCGACCTAGCATCGGGGCATGCGCGCGATGATCGTCAAAGAGTTTCGTGAGCTGCGCCGCGACAAGCGCACCCTCGGCATGTTGATAGCGATGCCGCTGCTGCTGCTGGTGATCTTCGGCTACGCGGCCAACTTCAAGGTCCCCACCGTCAAAGCCGCGGTGGTTGGAACCCAGGCCACACAGTTCGCCGCGACATTGCCCCCGTCGTTCTTTGACGTCACGGTGATCAAGAAATCGGACACCCAGGCCGACGCGGAACAGCTGCTGCAGGACAACACCGTCGACGTCGCCATCGTCACCGGTCAGCAGCCCGCACTCGCGCTGGTCGATGGCTCGAACCTCTTTGCCTCGCAAGCGATCGTCTCGGTCCTGAACAAGGCCGGCGACAAGGTCAGCAGTCAGATCCTTTACAACCCCGAGCTCAAGACCTCCTGGGTGATGGTTCCGGCCATCATCGGACTCATCCTCACGTTCATCGGCACGATCGTCACCAGCATCGGCCTGGTCCGCGAGCGCGAGACGGGCACCCTCGAACAGCTCGCTGTCATGCCGATCAAGCCGGCCACCGTGATCCTCGGCAAGATCTCGCCGTACTTCCTGGTGGCCTCGATCGACATGATCATCATCACCGGGCTCGGCATGCTGCTGTTCAGCGTGCCCTTCAACGGCAACCCGTTGGTGTTCGCGCTCGGAGCCGGGCTGTTCCTGTTCGTGGTGCTCGGGCTCGGGGTATTCATCTCGACCATCTCGCAGACAGCCGGTCAGGCGATCCAGACCGCCTTCATGTTCCTGCTTCCNNNNGTCGCTCTGGTTGCCGTTCCTCATGCTCACCGTGATGGCAATCGTGGTATTCAGCGGCGCCACCGTCCGCTTCCGCCGCGACCTCGCGCCCGGCCGCCGGCGTCACCATGCCACCGATGTCGCTGAAACTGCCGGTGGGCAAGACGGCAGCGAGGCGCGGAGCGGTTCATGACCTACGCCGTCCGGTCCGGCGTCGTGCGGTTCGGCGACACCCTTGCACTCGATGAGGTGAGCCTTGAGGTCGAGCCGGGATCGGTGATCGCCGTCGGCGGCGGCGACGGCGCCGGCAAGACCACCCTGCTGCGCACCCTGGTTGGGAAGGTGCAGCTCGAGCGGGGTGTTGTCGATGCCCCGTCGCCCCAGGCAATCGGCTACCTGCCGGCCACTGCCGGCAGCTGGCCCTCGCTCACGGTCGCACAGAACATGGATTTCGTCGGCGGCATCTACGGCTTGTCGGGCAAAGCCCTGGTGTCTCGCCGCGATGAGCTGCTGGACCGCGCCTCACTGCTGGACGTCGCAGACCGGCTGGCCTCACAGCTGTCGGGCGGGATGCGCCGCAAGCTCGGCTTCAGCATGGCAATGCTGCACGACCCGCCGCTGTTGGTGCTCGATGAACCCAGCACCGGCGTCGACCCGGTGAGCAGGGTCGACCTGTGGCGGCTGGTGTCCGAGGCGGCAGCTGCCGGCGCTGCCGTCGTCATGTCCACGACGTACCTCGACGAGGCTGAGCGGGCGGCAAGCCTGCTGGCCCTTGACCGTGGCCGGATGCTGGCAAGTGGCACGCTGCACCAGGTGCTCGACTCGTTCGACGGCGCCATCGCGCGCACCGCCACCCCGCACCGGCGGGCCTGGGCATGGCGGCGGGGGCGTGTTTACCACGAGTACTGGCCCGCCACCGCCGAGGTGCCTCTCGACGCCGTGGCCGTCATCCCGGATCTCGAGGACGTGGTCATCGCCCTGTCGCTGCTCAGGGGACACGACCGCGAGCTGGCGTCGTGACGGCCTCGGGCACGGCCCAGGTCCATCGCGGCGTGCTGCTCCGGGCCGATCAGGTCAGTCGCACGTTCGGAGGGTTCGTCGCGGTCGACGACGTCACGATGAGCGTCGAGTCTGGCGAGGTCGTCGGCCTGCTCGGTGCCAACGGCGCGGGCAAGACGACGCTGATCCGTATGCTGCTCGGACTGATCGCGACCACGGTGGGCGACGTCGAGCTGCTCGGCGGTCCGCCCGACCGGGAGCGACGTAGCCATCTCGGCTACGTGCCACAAGGCCTGGGCCTGTATGGCGACCTCACCGTGCGGGAGAACCTCGCGTTCAGCACCCAGGCGTATGGGGCCGTTGCGCCGGACCTGCCCGAGGCGCTCCGCGCGGGGGCCGACCGGCTCGTCGCGGATCTCCCCCTCGGACTACAGCGACAGCTCGCCTTCCTCGCCGCGCTCGCGCACGACCCCCAGGTACTGGTGCTCGACGAGCCGACGTCCGGCGTCGACGCGCTCGCCCGCGCGGCGCTGTGGGACACCATCCACGAGCAGGCCGAGAAGGGCGTCGGCGTGTTGGTGACGACGCACAACATGCAAGAGGCCGGGCAGTGCGATCGGCTGCTGCTGATGTCGCAGGCGCGCCTGGTCGCACAGGGCAGCGAAGCCGAGATCATCGGCTCCACCACCGCCGTCGCCGTCCGCACCGTCGACTGGGCGAGGGCGTTCGCGGTGCTCAACGAGGCCGGCCAGCCGGTGATGCTGGCCGGGCGCGACGTGCGGGTCGCCGACGCCGACGCCGACCAGGTTCGCGCGGTCCTCGCCGCCGCCGGGGTGATGGCCGAGGTCGTCGGCGTACCGGCCACCATCGAGGAACGGATGATGGTGCTCGCCCGCGCCCCGGAGGCGCTCTGATGCCGCCGCGTGGGCGACGTCCCGTCGGCGGTCCCGATCCCCGCGAGCAGATTCTGACCGCGGCAGCCGAGCTGTTCTCGGAGCTCGGCTTCGAACGCACCACGATGCGCGCAGTGGCAGCCAGGGCCGACGTCGACGCAGCGCTCATCCACCACTACTTCGTCAACAAGGAAGGCTTGCTGGCCGCGGCTCTCGTCCTGCCGGTCGACGCAGGGGCGCTGCTGGCCGGTCTCGATGAAGACCCGGAACACGCCGGAGAGGCGGTCGTCCGCCGGGTGCTGGGGTTTTGGGAAGGGGATCCGGAGACCCGACGACGGTTGCTGGGACTCATCCGCGTCGGCCTGTCGCATGAGTACGCGGCGGGTGTTCTGCGCGACCTTCTGGGCCGCACCATCCTCACCGCTCTGGGGCGCGTGGTCCCGGATGACCACCGTGCCCTGCGCGCAGCGCTGGTGGGGACGCAGATGGGCGGACTGCTACTGGGCCGGTACGTGCTGGGGATCCCAGCCGTGCGGGACGCCACCCCTGAGCAGCTCGTTGCCGCCATCGGCCCCGTGGTCCAGCACTACCTGACCGGCCCCATTGGCGGTGCGCCCGCGGCCGGCATCAACAAGCCTCGCGGAACGGCTTGACCCAAGTCATCGCTTCTGGGGGGGTCGGACTGCCTTCGTCTTGGTGGGGGTGGGGGGAGGCGTCGGCTTCGCGACTCCGTTCGAGGTGTAGATCACCACAGCACTTCCGCGAAGTGCCCCATAGGCCGGTTGCGTGCCCACGGCCAGACCCGCAGGGATGCTGGAGTTCACGGCGTAGCCAACCACTGGCCTGAACCCGGCCGAGGTCAGCAGCCCCATGGCATTGCTCAGGGACAGCCCGTAGACCCTGGGGATGGANNGGCGAAGTCGCGCAACGGCATACCGGCTGACGCGCGGTCCATGATCCGCTTCCAGATCGGTGCCGCGATGGTAGCGCCGAAGACCTCACCCCAGTAGAACGTCTTGCCGAGCCGAAGGTTGAACATCCTGGCGGCGTTGCGGGGGTCATCTGGTGTGCCGACCCAGACCGCAGTCGTCAGCTGTGGGGTGTAGCCGACGAACCACGTCTCGTTGGTGCCACCGCTGGGCAGGGAGTTCCCGGCCGTGCCNNCCATTCGTGATGACGGCCTTGAGGATCTTGGTGACGCCGTTGGCTACGTCCGTGTCAAGGACCTTCTTGCACTGGTTCTTGGGCAGCTGGAGCGCTTTGTGGTCGGCGGTGGTGATGGAGACCACTGGTGTGGGGGGGCAGTACGTGCCACCCGAGGCCACCGTGGCGTATGCCGCGGCCAACGTCAGCGGCGAGACACTGTCCGAGCCAAGGGTGGTTGCGGACGGCCCTGCGGTGATCGGGGTGCCGTCGCCTTTGTGCAGCCCCATCTTGGTCATCAGGTCCCGAACCTTGCAGGGCCCGAGCTTGGCCACGAGCCCGGCGAACGCGGTGTTGACCGAGTAGGCCGTTGCGTCGGTCAGGCTGATCGGGCCGTTGCGGGTGCCCTCATCGTTGTGGACGGCCCACGGTGAGAAGATCCGGCACGCCTGCTCGGTGAACTCCTGCGGGTAGAAATACGCCGGGTGCGTTGCATCGGCCGGGCGCGCGTAGATCATCGAGCTGATGGGCATACCGGAGCGGAGGGCCTCAGCGACGGCGAACATCTTGGCGCTCGAGCCGAACGCGAACCCGCCCGACCCGCCATACGCCTGATCGACTGCCCAGTTCACGGATGTCTTGCCGCGGATCCCGCTCTTGAGCGAGAAGGTCGTGTTCTGGGCGATGGCCAGGACGTGGCCGGTGCCGGGTTCGACCACGGCCGCAGCGGCACCGATGTCAGCGGGGTTGCCGATCGGGACCTTGGCGACGAGCTCCTGCTGGGCGGCCAGCTGCATCTTGGGGTTGAGGGTCGTCTGGATGGTCAGCCCGCCGCGGTTGATCATCGCGAGGCGGTCCGCTCGCGTCTTGCCCAAAGCCTGCTGGTCCAGGAGCCACACGCTGACGTAGCTGCAGAAGTACGGGTAGGGCGAGAGGGCGCACGAGCTCTGGGCGGGTGTGGGGTGGGTCACCATCTTGGTGTTCTTGGCGGCCGTCCAGGCTTTGTCGGTGATCAGTCCAAGCGTGTGCATCCGGTCGAGGACAATGTTGCGTCGGGCCAGCGCCGCGCCGGGGTGACGGATGGGGTCGGTAATGCTCGGCCGCTGAACAAGACCCGCGAGGGTCGCAGCCTGAACCAGGCTCAGCTTCGCTGCGCTCACCCCGAAGTAGTGCCGTGCCGCGGCCTCGACCCCGTAGGACTGGTCTCCGTAGTAGACGAGATTGAGGTAGCCCTCGAGGATCTGGTTCTTGGTGAGGTTCTTCTCCAGAGTGACGGCGTACTTGAGCTCCTGGAGCTTTCGTGTGTAGCTCTTGGCCGTGGCGGCCACGGCACCGGCCCGGTCGTTGTTGCGCAGGGCGTTCTCCTGCAGCGTGATCTTGACGTACTGCTGGGTCAGGGTGGATGCGCCCTGGGTGTAGCCGCCGCCGAGGTTGGCGACGAAGGCGCGTCCCACGCCATAGAGGTCCACGCCGCCGTGCTCGTAGAAACGGCTGTCCTCGACCGCGATCTGGGCTTGGCGCATGACCGGCGCGATCTGGGCCAGCGGCACGATGATGCGGTTCTCGTCAAACGGGGTAGCGATCACGGTGCCGTCGCTGGCCAGGATGCTGGACCGCTGCGACAGCGGCGTCTGGGTGAATTCACCGGGCAGGTCGTCGAAGACGTGGACCCCTTGTCTGGCTGTGGCGCCGGCTGCGCCGACGGCGGGCATCATCAAGCCCGCACCCAACAGGCCGAGCACCACCGCCGTCGCCAGGAAGGCTCCGAGCAGGCTGACGATGTTGGCGTAGTTCGCAACGCGCCCTCCCATGTGTCAAGGGTAGGGCGGGCTGGTCAGCCGCGGGCAAGGTTCGTATCAACGTGCGAACAAGCCCGTCCGCGGTCGCTTTCGGTCCGTTGGGTGATTCAGGTGACGGGCAGGGCGGCCGGTCTGCCGAAGTAGTAGCCCTG
>PKWT01000459.1:0-7754 GCA_003132125.1 Micrococcales bacterium
CGATCAGAGATATCGCTCCTCAGAAATGCAGACGGGTCGTGTTGGGAGGTCACGAGGACGATCCGTCCATCGCGCCCGCCAACGTCGTTGGCATCGCCATGGCGATGCCACCGGCGAGTCTGGCGTTGTTGACCACCAGGTCGATGTTCGCCTGCAGGCTCACTCCGTTGGTGTGCTCGTGGAAGAAGGCGAGCAGAAACGGCGTGACGTCCTTGCCGCTGATCTTGTTGTCCTGCAACGACTTCAGTGCAGCCACGAGCGTCGCCTCGTGCAGGTCGCGCGCCATCTCCTTGCCGTTCGGGATCGGGTTGGCCACGACCAGGGCCTGCTCGAGCCCCAAGCCGTTTCGCGCAACCATCGTGGCCGCGATCTCGGCGGCGGACTGCGCAACCCATGGCACGGCATACCCGCTGTCCTGGATGTAGAAGCCGGGGAACTTCTCGCTGCGGTANNGAGACGTCCAGGATGGACTTCACCCCCGCGCACACGAGCACCACCGGCGTGTGGGCCAGTGCAGTCAGGTCCGCCGACTCGTCAAAGCTCTGGCCCGCGCCGCGGTGGACCCCACCGAGGCCGCCGGTGGCGAACACCTGGATGCCCGCCCGGTGCGCCAGGTATGCCGTGGACGCGACCGTGGTCGCCCCCAGCGCCCCGTTCACGATCACGCTCGCAAGGTCGCGGATGCTCGACTTGACCACGGATCCATCGGTCGCGATCTGATCGAGGGCGCTGTCGTCCAGGCCGACCCGGACCTGGCCGCCCACAATCGCAATAGTTGCCGGGACGGCGCCGGACTCACGAACTGCGGCCTCGATCTCGCGGGCCACCCGGGCGCTGGACTCGCTGGGCAGTCCGTGGCTGATGATGGTGGACTCGAGGGCTACGACACCACGGCCCTCGCGCAGGGCGGTGCTGACCTCTTCGGCAATGATCACGACGAGCACTCTACGTATTCCTCCAGGAGGCGGCTGATGTCAGTGATGGTGTGCGTGGCCGGAGACGTCATGCTCGACGTGCTCGTGTTGACCCAGGGGCCTCTGAGGGTCGATGACGACACGCCTGCGGCCATCACGTTGGGCGCCGGCGGGCAGGCCGCCAATGTTGCCGCCTGGGTCCGTGCCCTGGGCGGTGGCGCCAGGCTCTATGGCCCGCGCACCCGCGACGCGGTTGGCCTGGTGATCGATGGGCAGCTGATGGCCCGGGGCATCAGCCTGTATGCCGAGCCACAGGACGCGCGCTGTGGGGCAGTCGTCTCGCTGGTGACATCCGGCACCCGCAGCCTGGCCTCAGACCCGGGCGATCTGGAGTGGATCGATGACGGGCTGAGTGACCCCTCGTGGCTGTCCGGCGCCGACTGGTTGCACCTCTCGGGCTATCTCCTGCTGCGCGCCCCCGACCCGGCGGTCGTGATCCGTGCGTCCGACGCGGCGCGACGTGCCGGGGTTCGGGTGGCTGTCGACCTGGCTTCTGCCTCGATGATCGAGACCTACGGCCCACGCGAGTTCTGGGCGTTGGTCGAGAAGCTCGGTCCATCGGTGGTGTTCGGCAACGAGGGTGAGTGGGACGTCGTGGGGGTCTCGCCCGGATCGCTCCCGGCCGAGGCCGTCGTCAAACGTGGGGCACGCGGGTCGAGCTTCGTCGTCGGCGGTGTGCAGACGTCTCTTGACGTTGTCCCCGGTCCGGTGGTTGACGTCACGGGCGCCGGTGACGCTCTGGCGGCCGGCTACTTCGTGGGAGGCCCTGAGATGGCGATGCTCGCTGCAGCACGATGCGTCTCCCAGATCGGCGCGCAGCCACTGGCGTGACCACGGTCGGAATCCTCGAGGTGAGGGCGGCGTTGTGATCCTTGGGGTAGACAATGAGAGATGCCGAAGCATGAGAACACCTGCCAGAAAGAGGCGACCTGCGGTGCAAGACCCTTCCGAACTCTACACGATCGAGACAGACACCCCGCTGGGTGACCTGCGCGCATCGGTGCTGCTGGTCTCGCTGGGCGGGTTCGTCGATGCCGGCCAGACACAGCGGCTGATGACCGAGCACATCCTGACCACCCTGCAGCACACGGTGGTGGCCTCCTTCGACGTCGACCAGCTGATCGACTACCGGGGTCGCCGCCCGGTCATGATGTTCGACCGCGACCGCTGGTCCAGCTACGCCCACCCCAGCCTTCTGCTGTATCGCGTCATCGACGCTGACGGTGAGCCTTTCCTGGTCCTGTCCGGTCCTGAGCCGGACTACCAGTGGGAGCGCGTTGCCCAGGCGATCCACCAGCTCGTTGGCACGCTCGGCGTGACGCTCACGGTGAGCATCCATGGCATACCGATGGCGGTGCCTCACACCCGGCCCATCGGCCGTACGGCCCATGCGACCAGCCCGAGGCTGATCGGTGAGCACGACCCCCTCTTCGGTGCCCTGCAGGTTCCGGGCAGTGCCAGCTCCCTGCTCGAGCTGCGGCTGGGCGAGTCGGGTCACGACGCGCTCGGGTTCGCGATCCACGTGCCCCACTACCTGGCCCAGGCTCAGTTCACCGACGCTGCCGTCGTGGGGCTCGAGTGCTTCGTAGCCGTGTCGGGGCTCAACATCCCGGCCGATGATCTCGTGGCCGCGGCCGGTCTCAACCGGAGCGAGATCACGCAGGAGATTGCCGGCTCCGACGAGGTGACGCAGATCGTGGAGGCTCTGGAGCGCCAGTACGACACCTACATCGAGGGTCGCGGGAGGCCCAGCCTGCTGTCCACGGACATCCGGGACCTTCCGACCGCGGACGAGATCGGTGCAGAGTTCGAGAATTTCCTGCGCGCGCAGACCGAAGAGGGATAGGGCCGGCCGGTTGCTGCCGGCAGGCTGACCCGAATCGGGCTGACCCGAATCAAGGTTTTGCGTCGGACCAGCGGGCGATGATGCTGGTGTCGGAGACGAACCTGACGTCGGTCGAGCCGGTCCAGCGTCGTGAGCTCGCGGTCAGCGCGGCATCAACCGCGGCGGCCGCCTCGTCGGCTGCCGCGATCGGGACATGGACCAGCAGCTCGTCATGCAGGCACAAGACGATCTGTGCTCCAAGGTGTCTGGTCGTGAGCCGCACGGTCGCTGCCCAGGCCTTGAACAGCTCGGCGGCCGCACCCTGAATGACGGCGTTGCGGGCGAATCGCCCGCGGCCCGCGATGATCCCGGGCAACGTTCCGGATGCGGGGTCAACAGGGTTCTCCCACATGGGAATTCGACGCCCTCCATAGGTCCGGATCGCTCGCGAAGCCGCCCCCGCGTCATACGCTCGCTGCAAGTAGGCCATCGCCGTGGGGTAAGCCCGCTCGAGGTCTTTGAGGGCTTCGCCGGCTGCGCCGCTGGTCTGGCCGTACATCGCGGCGAGGACGGCGATCTTGGCCACGGGGCGCTCGACCTTGAGGGCGGCGCCGACCGGCGCATAGAGGTCGTCGGCCTGGGTTGCTCGGGCGAAGCTCATGTCCCCGGAGACGGCGGCCAGAACCCTGGGTTCGATCTGTCCCAGGTCCGAACGCACGAACACATGCCCCGGGTGGGCCTGGATGGCCGGCCGCAGCGGTGTCGGCAGGTTGTGCAGGCCGTTCTGCGCCGTCATCCGGCCGGCAGCGCCGTCACTGGCGGTCCAGGCACCACGAAGGCGATCGTCCGGGCCGATGTTGGTGTCCAGCCAGTAGTAGCCGTAGGTCGTGGCGATCCGCTCGGCTTTGCGCCAGGTCAGCAACGCCTCCACCAAAGGGTGGGTCTGGCGAAAAGGTTCCAGCCGCCAGGCGCGGGTGTCGGGAACCACGACGCCGACGGCAGCAAGAAGATCCCTGACCTGCAACGGGTTTCGCAGATCGGTGGACTCGCGACCAGGCGCGTGGCGCAGGACCACAGCATCACGCGCGAGACGGATCTCGCGGGCATGAGCCTCGTCCCTGGGCCGTGGCCCAGCGGATTCGTCGATCAGGTGCTCGAGGGTCGGGCGGTCCACCGGGAGTCCTGTCACGGCCAGCTCGACGCACAGCAGTGCGGCAGCAGACTCGGACTGACCCGTGCTGACAGCACGCGCTGAGAGCTCGGACAGGGCGGCGATCTGCCGAGTCGCGGTGTCGACGGCGGCGTCCGCCCATGCCAGGGCACGCTGCGGCGAGGTCTGCCATGCCCCGGCAACAGCCTCCGGGCGCAGGTACCCGTCGGACCGGACTGGGCTCTCGGGGTCACCCTGATCGGCGGGATCGTGCTCGGTGGCGAAGTCGAACAGGTCTCCGCCCGACGTGCGAGGCAGATCCGAGGTGGCCAACCGGCATACCGTGGCCCAGGCGACGGCGGGGTCCGCATCGCGACCCCCGACCAGGAGCCGATGGGTCTCAGCGATGTCCCAGCATCGGTCGAGATGGATGTTGTGTGACACCAGCGGGAACGCGTCAGCCTGGGCAGACCAGAAGACCCACCGCGGGTGTCGCTCGGACTCCAGCCGTGCTACTTCCTTGACGATCTCGTCGTGACTTCCGATCACGCCCAGGCCTTCGCCGGAGATCGCGGCCATCTCACCCACGAAGCAGACAGCGACGAGGTCGGGGTGAGACTGTCGCGAGCGCATGCGCCTATCCAACAGCAATGGACACCGTAAAGAGTTGGTCAAGAGCACTAGCGGACCAACGAAGAGCGCTGCCACGCTGCGGCGGGCGTTCGCAACGACGCGGGGGTCCCTGAGGTTCTTCAACGGAAGGCTCCCCATGATCTTCACCAGTCATCGTGTCAGCGCGGCCGCTCTGGCTGCTGCACTGACCGCCAGCGGCCTGACCGCCGTGGCTCTTGCCGGACCCGCGGCCGCGGATGGTCCCGGATCGGGCGCCCCTTGGGTGGCCAGCGTGGGCGACTCCTACATGTCGGGGGAGGCCGGCAGGTGGGCAGGCAGCTCCAACACCTCGAGTGCCTACGCAGACGCACTCGGCAGCACCGCCTACTTCGACAACGCCGCCAACACCGGCGAGCTGATCGGGCGCTGTCACCGCAGCAAGGCCCAGGAGTCGTTCATCGGTGGGGGAGTGAGCGGGCTCAACCTCGCGTGTTCCGGCGCGAAGACCTCGACGTACACGAGCAGCGACGGCTACTTCAAACCCGGCCTCGACTTCGCCGACAACGGGGCCGGTCAGCAGGGTCAGGCCAGGATGCTGCAGACGTTCGCGGCAGCGCACAACGTCAAGATGGTTGTGGTCGGCATCGGCGGCAACGACTTCAACTTCGCCTCGATCGTGCAGTCCTGCGTGACCGACTTCCTCGGATCACCGTCCTGGTTCCCGGACTACTGCAACGACGACTCATCGGTCAAGGCCAACTTCACTGCGGCGAACATCAGCGCGGTGCAAGCCAAGGTCGCCACAGGATTGCAGAACGTGCGCGCGGCCATGCGCAACGCCGGATACGCGGACTCGGCCTGGTCCATGGTCGTCCAGACCTACCCGTCGCCCATCCCGAACAGCNNGCCGACTGGGCGAACGCCACGGCCTTGCCGACCATCAACGCCACCGTCAGGAACGCCATCACGGCGTCGGGTGTTGCCGGTGTCAAGACCCTCGAGCTCGCTTCGGCCTTCAACGGACGACGGCTCTGTGAGAGCACCGTCGGGCTGTACGAAGAGAAGGGGCTGACCTCCTGGTTGCAGACGGGAGCCGTGGATCAGACCGAGTGGGTCAACCAGATCCGAACGGTTTCAACGATCGGCTCCAAGTACTACATCCAGGAGTCGCTGCACCCGAACTACTGGGCGCAGATGGGCCTACGCAGCTGCGTACGTCAGGTCTGGAACGGTGGTGCCGTTCGCGGAGGAGCCTGCACCATCTCCGGGACCGGGCTTGTCGGCGGCGAGCCGCGGATGGCTCTGAGCTAGCCGGCCGTGGACGTGATCCGGCGCGAGCGGTAGCGCAGGAAAGCCAGGATCGCGAAGAGCGTTACCGAGCAGAGTCCCAGGAACAGTGGGGCGACGATGCCGAAGACGGCCAGTCGCCCCACTGCTGCGAGATCGACCCGTGGGCCGAGATAGAGCGGAACGTCGACGCCGGCTGAGGCTGCGTGGCAGGAGATGGCATAGCGGCCCGGCGGGAAGCCCGTCGGTGTCGAGGCGACGGCCACGAAGGTTCCGCGGCTGTTGCTCAGGGTGGTGTGGCCGGAGCTGGGACGCAGTGGCGTCTGTCCGTCGGATCGGGTTGCCGTGCAACGCAGGTCGCGCAGATCATCTGGCCCGAGGACGCCGTCCTCGGCATACAGGGTGAATCCGTCTTTGGTCACCGAGATCGACGAACCCGGTTGGTAGTCATGGAAGTCCGCGCGCACGAAATTGACGAACGAGGCGATGGCGACGCCCCCGAGAACCAGTCCCGCGAGCAGCAGCAGGCTCGGAAAGATGAACCATGCGCGCGAAGGACCAGCCTTGCCCGAGATCCCCATGACCTGACGATAGTCCGGCGCGGTTGAGCGCGCCGGTTGTGCACAGGTCAGGCTGCGGACCTGACCCGGACCTGCCGTTTGATCCGGCTCAACATCGCCACCATGCCTCGCAGTCGCAGCGGTGAGACTGCCTCGGCAAGCCCGAAGCGGTATGGCGCATCGTCAGGGACCGCGAGCACCTCGGCGACGCTGAGCCCGTCCAGACCCTCGTACAGGATCCCTGCGAAACCACGAGTCGTCGGCGCCTCCTGAGGTGCTTGGAAGAACAGGTGCACGGTGGCGTCCTGCGACGACGCTGCATCCTGAGCGGGCTCGACCTCGACCACCAGGAACAGGGGTGACTGACACTCGTCGACCCGCTCGAGCAGCTCACTGTGCCCCACGTAGCGCACAGGCAGCTCCGGAAGATCGTCGCTGAAGTCGAGCAGCAGGGTGAGCCGGTCTCGAGCCGACATCGCCAGGAAGTCCTGGGCGATCCCTTCCAGCGCCGCCGGCAGGGGGACACTCGCCGGGCCGTCGGCCACCGGGCCGTAGGTCACCGGGCCGTNNGAGGCCCGCGCTCGATGGGCACCTGCACCGCGTTGCCCCACTCGGTCCAGGAGCCGTCATAGTTGCGGACCTTGGTGAAGCCGAGCAGGTGGGTCAGCACGAACCACGTGTGCGAGGAACGCTCGCCGATGCGGCAGTAGGCCACAACGTCATCGGTGGGTGCCAGCCCTTGCTCTCTCAGGTAGATGGCATCGAGCTCGGCCCGGCTCCTGAACGTCCCGTCCTCGGCGGCAGCGCGGGCCCACGGCACCGACCTGGCGCCAGGGATGTGGCCCCCGCGCATCGCACCCTCTTGCGGGTAGTCGGGCATGTGCAACAGTTCGCCGGAGAACTCGCCGGGGGAGCGGACGTCGACCAACGGCTGGCCGATGTGGACCAGGACATCGTCCTTGAAGGCGCGGATCGGCGAGTCGCTGCGCGCCACAACGGGGTAGTCCACTGCGGTCGGCGTTGGCACCTCGCGGGTCATCTCACGCCCCTCGGCAACCCATTTGGCCCGGCCGCCATCGAGAAGCCGTACATCCGTGTGTCCGAAGAGGGTGAAGACCCAGAGTGCGTAGGCAGCCCACCAGTTGCTCTTGTCGCCGTAGATGACCACGGTGGTATCCCGGCCGATTCCGCGCTCGCCGAGCAGCTGGGCGAAGCGCTGGCCGTTGACGTAATCGCGCATCACCGCGTCGTTGAGGTCGAGGTGCCAGTCGATCTTGACCGCCCCGGGGATGTGGCCGGTGTCGTAGAGAAGCACGTCCTCGTCGGACTCGAGCAGCACCACATCG
>PKWT01000459.1:7767-9174 GCA_003132125.1 Micrococcales bacterium
TTTCATGCGCTATTCGTCGTCAACCACACCCTCCGCATCATGATTCCCCGATGCCTGGTTGTGTTGGAGATTGGCAGAACTGATCCGTTCGTGATCGGCTTGCGCCATGAACGATGAAGAGGTGCTTGCGGCGTTCGACGAGCAGATACGCCGGCACGCGGGGCCTCCCGGTCAGGGCGAAGATGTTGAGCGCGAGGACCACGTCGTGCGGATCATCGCCGACGGGTGGGGTGGGGTGACCTGGTCAGATCTCAACCCATCCACCGCTGACGCGGTCATCGCCGCGCAGGTCGATCGGTTCGCCCAGCTGGCTCGCCCCTGGGAGTGGAAGCACTACAGCTACGACCAGCCCGTCGATCTGCCCGAGAGGCTGGTTGCGGCGGGACTCACAGCCGAACCGGCCGAGACCCTGCTGGTCGCGGAGATCGCTGACCTCGACGTGGCTGTGCCGCCGCCGGTGAGCGTGCAGCTGAGGCCGGTCGTCGACGAGCGGGGGATCGAGGCATTCGTTCGGTTTCACGCGGAGGTGTTCGGTGGGGACCACTCTGCGATCGGCGAGACGTTGCTGGCTTCCCTCTCCCAAGAGCTCCCTGCCCACCTTGCGGTGATCGCCTGGACCGAGGGAGCGGCTGTGGGCGCCGGTCGGGTGGAGCTCCAGCCGGGTACCGACTTTGCCAGCATCTGGGGTGGCGGCACGCTGCCTGGGTGGCGGGGCCGCGGCGTGTTCCGCTCGGTGGTGGCCCACCGGGCGGCACTGGCCTCGGCTCGAGGGTTCCGTTATCTGCAGGTCGACGCATCACCGGACAGCCGACCGATCCTGCGGCGCCTCGGTTTCGTCGAGCTCGCGACAACGACACCCTTCGTGCACCCCGGCCTCTAGGCCCGCTCGCGCGGCCGCACCCGCCACCACTGNNGCCGGGCACGATCTGCCACGCATCACGAGCTACCGTTGATCACGAGCTACCACTGATACAGGGCCTCGACCAGCTCGATCGGGTCGGCCTCGTCAGCCGTCTTGTCGGGCCGGTGCCGAACCACGCGAGCAAAGCGCAGCGCCAGCCCGGCCGGATATCTGGGGGAGCCCTGCGCTCCGTCGAAAGCGATCTCCACCACCACCTCGGGACGTAGCGCGATGACGTAGCCGTCGGTGGGTCCGACCGCGTGCCGGGGCAGCTCGACACTCTGCCAGCGCAGCATCTCGTCGGTGAGCCCCTTGAACGTCTTGCCGAGCATGACGAAACCACCCTCAGGGCCGAATCGCCCATGCGGGTCCCGGGCGCCGAGGTGGATGTTGCTCAGCCACCCACTGCGTCGACCGTGGCCCCGTTCGACGGCCAGAATGACCAGGTCGAGGGTGTGGACCGGCTTGACCTTCACCCAGCCGACCCCGCGGCGCCCCATGTCGTA
>PKWT01000459.1:9183-14712 GCA_003132125.1 Micrococcales bacterium
GCGAAG
Source organism: Micrococcales bacterium (assembly GCA_003132125.1). Taxonomy (GTDB): domain Bacteria; phylum Actinomycetota; class Actinomycetes; order Actinomycetales; family Dermatophilaceae; genus UBA4719. The sequence continues at coordinate 9,190 of PKWT01000459.1, forward strand.
GCTGTTGCCGCATCGACCTGCTCGGGATCGGTGACGTCGGCCACGTGGTGTCGAGGTGTCAGCTGGATGGGGGGCACTGCACTCTCGAGCGCTTCGCGACGAACGTGATTGGGCTCGTCGACAAGATCGACGCCATCCAGGTGCANNCGCCTGGCTGTACGAGAACCCGTCTCCTGAAAGGGCTTTGGCCGCCCGTCCGGGTGCAGGGCGATCAGCTCGCCGTCGAAGATCGCACTTGGCGCCGGCAGTGATCGGATCAGGTCGACGACCTCGGGCACACGCTCGGTGATGTCGTCCAGTGATCGGGTCAGGATGCGAATGTCGTTGTCCTGCTTATGAATCTGAGCGCGAATCCCATCCAGCTTCCACTCGACACCAGCTGGTCCGGTCTTCGCCAGGGCGTCGCTGACTGTCTTGGCCGAACTGGCGAGCATCGGGCCGACGCCCCGGCCAACCGTCAGGTGGAACTGACCGAGCACCCCTGGACCTTCCACGAGGAGGGCTTGAGCAACACCCGCGAGATCCCCCTGGCTGGCCACAGCGCGGCGTACGTCGACGAGAGAGACACCGCCGGCCTCGGCAACCGCAGTCATGACCACGGACTCGAGGGCGCCTTGTCGCAGGCCCCCTCGCAACAGCCCCACGACGACCGTTCGTTCCTCGGCCGTCAGCTTTCGGACCAGGTCCAGGAAGAGATCCGCACGCAGACGCGATGAGCCGGCACCAGCCATCTCGCTTGCGTCCTGCATGACCGCGTCGAGCTCCGACAGCGTCACGACGCCAACCTCAGGCGGAGCAGGCAGCTCGGACCACAATGACCGGCCGGACGATGACAGCTCGATGCCCGTGCGCCGTTGGCGCAGCGTCCCCGACAGGTAGCGCGTCGCCAGTCCAATCTCGTCAGCCGGGGTCATGCCGTCGGCGACCTCCAGCGCGCAACGGTGTAGCACGTCGGCGAGCAACGACACCTTGGAGTTGCGCGAGCCCGTCCGGGATACCTGGTTCGAGGTGCGCACGACATCAGCCAGCAGCATGATCCAATGTTGGCAGGCAGGTCCGATAGCCAACAGGAGGACGCTTGTGGGGATCTTCGGCGGGGACAGTCAGGACGGCCGGGACGCGCGCGCGGTCACAGACTGGGCAGAGTCCGACGGGGCCCCTGCCGGCGTCGCGGGATTCTTCGAACGTCTGATGGATGTCGGGATCGACGGCAAGGGCCGGTTCGACTCGGCACAGAAGGTCGCGGACGTCGCGATGGCCGCGCAGTCCAACGCTGAACGGGCTATCGGCGTCATCGTCCGGTCACACCTCAAGCTCGCCGCTGCGGGTGGCTTCGTGACAAGCCTTGGTGGTTTCGTCACCATGCCGGTCGCGCTGCCTGCCAACGTTCTGGAGTTCTACCTGGTCGCGACGCGGATGGTCGCCGGAATCGCCGCGACCCGCGGGTACGACATCTTCCAGGCCGAGGTACGGTCCGCGGTCCTGCTCGCTCTGGTCGGTGCCGACTCCGACGACCTGCTCAAGAAGGCCGGCTATGCCAGCACCGGTCGGCTGGCCGGTCTCGCGGTTGATCGGCTGCCCGGCCCGGTGCTGTTGGCCGTCAACAAGGGGGTCGCGTTCCGCCTCCTGAACCAGGTCGGCAAGAAGTCGCTCACCCGGTTCGGCAGGGCCGTGCCCCTGGCCGGCGGCGTCATCGGCGCCGGCGTGGACACCTACCTGCTCAACCGGATCGCCGACCACGCTCGCCTCGAGTTTCCGCCAGTGGGGCGCTCGGTCCTCTGACTGTGCACATGGGTGGGCTGAGGAACCCCACCCTCCACAGACGCCCGACTTTGTATGTCGTCACGGACCCGCGGGCTCGAGAGTCGGCCCATGACGACAACGATCCACCTGACCGGACCCGCCGACGTGCTGGCTGTGTTGCCCTACCAGCTTGGCTTCCATCCCCGTGACTGTCTGGTGGCGGTGAGCCTGCACGGCACCCGCATGGGGCTGGTCCAGCGCATCGACCTCCCGCCGCCCGAGCACGTTCCTGACGCCGTCGCCGCGATGATCGGGCCACTGCGGCAGGACAACCCTGTGGGTGTGCTGCTCATCGGATTCGAAGAGCGTGAGGGTGAAAGTCGCGCGATGCTCGATGAGATGAGGGATGTCTGCGAGGACAACGATGTCTGGGTCAACGACCGCATGGTCGTGCGAGGCGGGCGTTGGTGGGATGTGGACTGCCACCAATCGTGCTGCCCGTCCGAGGGTCTGCTGCTGCCTGCCCCGGGCGAGGTCCCGGCGGTCGCGGAGTTCGTGGGGCGGGGGATCTGCCCCCTGCCCGACCGTACGGCGCTGGCCGACCGCCTAGAGATCAGCAGCCCCTTGTTGAGTCGGGCGGTGTCAGCGTTGGCGGCCGAGTGGCTGGAGCTGCGTCGTGAGGCGACCGACGCCGGCGAAGCTGAGCTTCAGGAGTGCCGGGCGAGTGAGCTGGCGGTCTGGGCGCGGGTTCTTCGCAACGAGGACGACGCCATGCCCATCCATGACCTCCCGCCTCAGGACCTGGCCATTCTGGTGGTGTCTTTGACCGATGTGGACCTGCGTGACGGGCTGATCGCGTGGCTCTGCCCGGGAACGCTGCCCATCGAGCTCATTGACCCGACGCTGTTCCTCTTGATGAGCCGGTCTCTTGATGAGCCGGCGTGGCTCAGCGGGGACCGTGGGGACAGTGAGCAGGCCATGGCCCTGCAGCGGGTCGAGCACCGGCTGTGCGATCTGTGTGCCGCCCTGCCTGACGAGTGGGCGGTGTCCGCGCTGACCGTGCTCGCGTCCTTCACCTGGTGGCGCGGTGACGGTGCTCTGACCCGCATCGCGCTCGACCGGGCGCTCAGGGTCGACCCGCACTACCGCCTGGCGCAGCTCCTCGAGAGGATGGTGGATCTGGCTATCCGGCCCGAGCGGGAAACCGCGTGAGATCCGCATGGCCACCGCTGCTGTTTCACAGGGTGGACGGGGGCTTCCGGATCTGCGGCCGGGATTCGTATAGTTGACTTCAGGTCACGAGTCCCAGCATCAAGCCCCGGCTTGCTGGGCGGCAACCCTCCTCCGCGGTGGGGTGCCCCGGGTGATGACCCGGCCGGCTCGAACCAGGGCAGGCAAGCGCGGGCTTTGCCAACCACGGCGGGCCCAGATCTTTCGGGAGCCGGATCGTGACCGTTACTTCAGACCATCGCAGACTGCGAACCGTGAGTCCGTCGACCCAGCCCGAGGACGAGTCATCGGGCTGGTCCTCCGGCGCTTGGCGTGAGGGTTCGTCGCCAGGTTCGCGGCAATTTGTGGACATCGGCAGCCTCCGGCTCGAGACCGGAGCGTCGCTCCCACAGGTGCGCGTCGCCTACGAGACATGGGGGACCCTCAACGCCGCGCGGGACAACGCGATTCTGGTGGAGCACGCCCTGACGGGTGATACCCACGTCAGCGGCCCAGCCGGTGCTGGCCACCCGACTCCAGGATGGTGGGACGGGCTGATCGGCCCGGGCCGCCCCTTGGACAGCGATCGTTGGTTCGTCGTGGCCAGCAACGTCCTGGGTGGGTGCCAGGGCACAACCGGTCCGTCCTCGCAGGCGCCCGATGGACGTCCGTGGGGGAGCAGGTTCCCGTTCATCACCATTCGTGATCAGGTTGCCGCGGAGGCTGCTCTCACCGACCACCTCGGGATCTCGTCCTGGGCGGCTGTTCTTGGGGGCTCGATGGGCGGCATGCGCGCGCTGGAGTGGGCGGCGACCTATCCCGATCGCGTCCGCCGGTGCATCGTGCTGGCCTGCTCTGCCTATGCCTCGGCCGAGCAGATCGCCTGGTGCCAGCCGCAGCTGCTGGCCATTCACCAGGACGTGAGCTTCTTCGGCGGTGACTACTACCACCAGCCGCAGGGTCCTGAGCTGGGGCTGGGGCTGGCTCGACGGATCGCCCAGGTGACCTACCGCAGTGAGCCCGAGCTCGACAGCCGCTTCGGTCGGCGGGCTGAAGGTGAGGAGCAGCCCCTGGGTGGGGGCGGTCGCTACGCGGTCGAGAGCTACCTCGACCACCACGCCGGCAAGCTCGCGAACCGGTTTGACGCGAACTCCTACGTGGTGCTCACCGAGTCGATGAACTCCCACGACGTCGGTCGCGGTCGTGGCGGCGTGCAGGCTGCCCTGGAACGCGTGACGGCCGATCTGGTCGTCGTGGCGGTTGACTCCGACCGGCTCTATCCGCCCCGTTTGTCCCACGAGATCGGGCAGGCAAGCGCCAGCACAGAACCCGTTCACGTCATCTCCTCGGACCATGGACACGACGGTTTTCTCATCGAGATCGGCCAGGTCGGCGAGATCATTCGCGAAACGATGAACCGAAACGTCGGGCGTTGACGCCGGCGCCCCGAAGATCCGATAGCGTCGTCGTGTGCGGCAGTGTCGCCGCGCCGTGGTGAACAAGGAGGTTCCAAGTGGCCGTTGTCGTGGGTTACGTGCCGACCAAGGAAGGCCGGGCTGCATTGCGCCGGGCTTCCGAAGAGTGTCTGTTGCGGCGCACCAAGTTGATCGTGATCAACTCCAACCGGGGCGGCAAGGACTTCGACATGGAGGAAGCCCGACGGTTCGAGGCCGAGCTGACGGCCATCCAGGCCCATCTCGACGAGGTCGGTGTCGAGCATGAGGTCCGCCAGCTCGTCCGTGGCAACGAACCTGCTGAGGACCTGATCGAGGTGGCCGAGGAAGTCAAAGCAGACTTCATCGTGATCGGCCTTCGTCGCCGCACTCCGGTTGGCAAGCTGATCCTGGGGTCGAATGCCCAGCGAATCCTGCTCGACGCTTCGTGCCCTGTTCTGGCAGTCAAGGCAGGTCCGGCGGACTGAGTCGACCGAGCCGGCGGGGGAGTCGAGCAGCAGCCGTGGTGGGAGAAATTGCCGCGCCAAGTACCCGGGTTTGAGGCTGTTGCGGCGCGAGCATGCCGTCGGACGTTTACAATGGTCGTGCGCACAACCGGAACGCCCATGCCGGACCGGCCACCGCGAACTCTTCCGCCCCCTCACTGGTCACCGTTGACGCTCCAACGCCGGCCGTTGACCCACGCGTTGTTACAGCCTCGCGACGAAAGGTAGTCGGTGTCGACTGTGTCGAAAGCCTCCGCCCCATCTGAAGCCCCGCGTCCGAAGGCGCCTATCAAGGTCCCCGCCGAGTTCGCCCACGCCGCCCTTCAGAAGCTGGTGCGGATCGGGACCACCCACGGCTCGGTGGACAGCGAGCAGCTTCGGGTTGCATTGGTGCACGCCGAGATCAGCCCCAAGCGAATGAAAATCGTGTTGCGTTCGTTGGAACAACAGGGAATCCACGTGACGTTGGATTCGGTGACTGCCCACCGCGTTGTTGCGGCCACGAAGGCTCGTGTGTCGACGAATGCCTCTGCGGCAAAGAAAACCGCAGCCAAGAAAGCTGCGGCAAAGAAGACGGAGACCCACGTGCCGACTGCCAAGACCCCTGCCGCCAAGACCGCTTCCGCGAAGGC
>PKWT01000459.1:14741-25170 GCA_003132125.1 Micrococcales bacterium
GCGAAGACCCCAGCCGCGAAGGCTGCGACTGCGAAGGGCGCTACCGCGAAGACCCCAGCCGCGAAGGCTGCGACTGCGAAGGGCGCTACCGCGAAGGCTGCACCGGCCAAGGCTGCTGCCGTGAAAGCCCCAGCCACGAAGAGCGCTGCCGCCAAGGCTGCTGCCGCCAAGGTGGCTGAGGCTGTCCAGGTGGAGGCGCCCACGGTGCCGGCGACCAAGGCAGCCACCAAGAAGGCAACGGCGAAGAAGGCGGCGGCCAAGAAGGTCAGTGACAGAGACGCCGATGCTCTGGCTGCCAGCGGGGCTGAGGAGACCAGCGCCAAGGACGAGACTGACGATGCCAAGGCGAAGGTCGTTGAGGAAGAAAGCGAAACTGCCGGCTACGTCATCCGGGACGACGACGAGGATGACGCGCCCGCCCAGCAGGTCGTGACTGCGGGTGCGACTGCTGACCCGGTCAAGGACTACCTCAAGCAGATTGGCAAAGTCGCACTGCTCAACGCCGAGCAGGAGGTCGAGCTGGCCAAGCGCATCGAGGCTGGCCTGTTCGCCGAAGAGAAGCTCAACGCCGGCGGCAAGATGGACATGAAGCTCAAGCGCGAGCTGTGGTGGATCTCCCAGGATGGCAAGAACGCCAAGAACCACCTGCTGGAGGCCAACCTCCGGCTCGTAGTCTCCCTGGCGAAGCGTTATACCGGCCGCGGCATGCTCTTCCTTGACCTGATCCAGGAGGGCAACCTCGGGCTGATCCGTGCGGTCGAGAAGTTCGACTACACCAAGGGCTTCAAGTTCTCGACCTATGCCACGTGGTGGATCCGACAGGCGATCACCCGTGCGATGGCAGACCAGGCCCGCACCATCAGGATCCCGGTGCACATGGTTGAGGTCATCAACAAGCTGGCCCGCGTCCAGCGCCAGATGCTGCAGGATCTTGGCCGCGAGCCCACCCCGGACGAGCTCGCCAAAGAGCTCGACATGACGCCGGAGAAGGTTGTTGAGGTCCAGAAGTACGGCCGTGAGCCGATCTCCCTGCACACGCCTCTCGGCGAGGACGGCGACAGCGAGTTCGGCGACCTCATCGAGGACTCCGAGGCCGTCGTACCGGCTGACGCCGTGTCATTCACGCTGTTGCAGGAGCAGCTTCACTCCGTCCTGGACACGCTTTCCGAGCGCGAGGCCGGTGTGGTCTCGATGCGTTTCGGTCTGACCGACGGTCAGCCCAAGACCCTCGACGAGATCGGCAAGGTCTATGGCGTGACCCGCGAGCGGATCCGTCAGATCGAGTCGAAGACGATGAGCAAGTTGCGCCATCCGTCGCGTTCACAGGTCCTGCGCGACTACCTGGACTGAGTCTCGGCTCCTGGGTTTCAGGTTTCCGCAGGTCAACGGCCCTTTTCGGGTCTCATGAGCAATATGTTGGGCCAGCACAGCGCTCTTAGTCCAGATATTCGTTAGGGTTGCGGGCATGCCGCAACGTGGTCGTGCCCGTGCTCAAGGCACCAGTCCCGACCTGGCGCTGCTACTGCCATCGTGGGAGCTGTCCCTGCGGGCGGAACGCAAGAGCCCACAGACCCTCAAGGTCTACGGCGACGGCGTGCGCCGCTTCCTGGCCTGGAGCCAAGCCGCCAACCGTCCTGCGGTCCTTGATCGACCCACCGTCATCGCCTTCATCGCCGACCTGCTCGAACACGGTGCGGAACCAGCCACGGCACGGTCCCGACAGCTCGCCCTGCGCCGGTTCTCGGCCTGGCTCGTCGAGGAGGACGAGGCAGCCAAAGACGAGCTCATCGGGACCCGCCCACCCAAGCTTGATGAGAAGGTCGTGGACCCCCTCACGGACAGCGAACTGAAAGCGCTCATCGCTGCCTGCTCGGGACCGGCCCTGATGGACCGCCGCGACGAGGCCATCGTGCGCTTCATGCTGGAGACCGGTGCCCGCGCCGGTGAGGTCGTGGGCCTGACCGTGGCCGACATCGACCTCAGTCGAGGGACCGCACTGGTCCGTCGGGGCAAGGGCGGCAAGGGACGGGTCGTCCCCTTCGGCCCCCACACGGGCCGCGCCATGGACCGCTACATCCGGATCAGACGAGGCCATCGGCTCTCAGCCTCATCGGACCTCTGGCTGGGGGACCGGGGCAAAGAGTTCTCCTATGACGGGCTCTACAAGGCCCTGAAAGGTCGTGCGCAGCATGCTGGGATCACCGGGTTCCGGCCCCATCGCCTGCGGCACACCGCAGCTCACCGGTGGCTGGAAGCCGGGGGCTCTGAAGGTGGGCTGATGGCCGTGGCCGGATGGACCCGCCCCGACATGCTTCTGCGATACACCAAGGCGCGAGCCTCCGAGCGGGCCGCCACCGAAGCCCGCACCCTGAACCTGGGTGACCTGTGAAGCGTCAACGGCCCCTACGACCAGGAGAGCCCTACACGGGCATCGTCGCCGGACTCTGGCCACAGCTCGGCGATGCGGATCCACGCCAATACGACCTGGACAAGGCCTGTTCGCGGACTGACGCTTATCGGACACTCAACCTGACGACGGGGGAGTGGGAAGACATCCCCCCAGATGGGGCCCGGGCTCTGCTTCGCATCACCTGCGAGCCAGAGCTTCACTTTGGGGATGCCGCGCCCATGCTCGCCGAGGTGTGGACGACCACCCAGGGACTACTCTTCATTTCCAAACTGCCCGGGGCAGCCTTCGATCCGCCGGATGACCCCAACGATCCCTTTGCCCCGCCCACGGCCGTGCTTTCCGGGCGCGACCGGGCTAGACGGGCCGGCGGCCAAACGAGGAGAGGAAGCGGAGCACACTGGGAGCCGGTCCCTATCACCATCGTGCGCATCTTGCTCGATGGCCCGGTGATGGCATCGCTGTGGGTCAAGTGCGCTGATCATGGGCCGGCCGTTGTGGATCGAATCAAGCTCGCCCGAGTATTTGAACAGGACCAGCAAGCACGCCGTGATCTCGACGCGCCGAAACCGACCGTGATATATCTGCACGACGTGGTGGCGCTATCCTCAGAGTGGTAGTAATCGTGCGAGTGCCGGTGGCATCCCAGAAGTGACGCACTGGGAGAGATTTCCGGTGCCCCAATGTCATCTTCCAGCCCGACCGAGCGCCAACTCGTCGCCCGCTTAGTTGCCCACCAGTCATGGGCAATAACACAGAACCGCACCGCCCGAACCGCACCAGCGCGTGGCACGTTCCTTGCGAAGTTCGAGGACTCGGTCGATCCGCGCCGCGAACTCACCCCAGAGGAACGTGCCAAGCGGGCGGCAAACGCCCGCAAGGCCTACTTCATCGGGCTCGCACTGAAGTCAGCCCAGGCCCGGCGAGGAGCCGCTGTCCGGGCGGATGCTCTCGACGAACTGACCGAGGCGACACGCCTCATTGCCTTCGCCAGCGACAGCAATGTTGGGCCTTCGGGATCCATTGACAGCGAGACCGTGCCCGAGTGAGTCACCACTGCGGTGCGGGTCGATTCTGCTCGTGGTGCAGTGCGATGAGCGCACACGGCAGGGCCGCGGATCCAGCGCTCTGGAACATCCCAAAGGCGACGCGTTGGACGCAAAATGGCGGGCGGCGCATCGGTCCCGGGGATGTGCTTCTTCCCGGGGAGGTCGTCGTGACCGGCATGGGGACGCGTAGCCATCAAACAACGTCTTGCCCTGCGCTCGGAGAAGGGCGAGCCACGGCGAAGGCGAACGGGTACGTCACCAGGGGCTTCTTTGCGGTCTCATACAAGATTGCGAACCGCTTCGTCGGGCCCTGCAAGGTCTGCTGGTCAGATCCACCACCAACCCTCGAAGACAACCCCATGTCGGCTTCAGATACACCCGGCACATCGGGCACCGCAGGCAAACGCATCACGACAGCCCTGCGTTTTGAACAGCTGATGCTTCCGCCTTTCTGCGCTGCGAATGGCGACGTCCCAGACGATCAAGCTAGCTCGCAACCTGGCAGCAGCGGATGACACAAAGCAGCCGCCCCGGGGTGCAATCCTGGGGCGGCGAAGGACCAATCGGTGGCTGACCTCAAGTCCAACTCAACTGTAGCAACGCCCCCAGACAGCGCTGGGTGGACGATGCAGGACGTTCTGCGTCTGCACCACTCGGGCCTCCACCTCTTCCCTGTGCGCCAGAACAAGAAGCCGATGGGCAAGTGGAGGAAGGGTCCCATCGACTACATGATGGTGAAGCCCACCGACGATGAGATCGAGAACTGGGCCAGGAAAGAGCCGGCGGGGTGGTGCATCCTGTGCGGCGGCCCGGGACGGATCCTCGTCCTGGATGTTGAAGCGGCCGGCATTGCGGACCTGTCCGAGAAGGGCGAACGCATCCGTCAGGTACTCGACCGTTTCCCGGCCTCGTGCAAGCGACCTTCCCCGTCGGGCGGTGAACACGCCGTCCTTCACATCAGCGACGGACCAGCACCTGTCGGCCACGGTCACAAGCTCATCTATCGGCTGGATGGAGTGGATGAGCAGGGAAAGCAAGTCAAGACGCTGCTTGCGGAGTATCGGGGAGAGAGGGAACCTCTGCAACGACGCACACAACTGCCCGCTAGGCACCGCGGACACGTGGTTCAAGGGATGGATGACCAAGATCTTTGACGGACCGGACTGGCGGTCGGGGCACCTCGCGGTAGTACTCACCGCAGACGAGGACGACAGCTCTGCCGGGAACAACGTGCTCACCGTCGTCATCCACCCGAGCCAGAACAGGAACGTGGTCACCTCGGCGCTGACTCACTACTCGCTGACTCGTCTCTACGAGGAGGTAGCCGGGGTGCCGTATCTGTTTGACGCGGCATCGGCTCCGTCGATGACAACGGCATTCGGACTCCTGCTGAAGTAGTCGGCGCAGCTCACGCTGAAGAGCCAATCGCCTTCCACCAACGAAAGCTCATTGAGGGTGGCGGAGGCTGGGCAAACCAGAACTGCAGTTGGTCCTCGAAGTTGGTGGAGCTCATGTCGAAGCTCCGTTCATGCTGACGGCGGGCTCGTGGCGTTGAGCGAGGATGCACCTCGGCATCAGATGGTCGCTAACGAGTTGGTGCGACGACCGAATCAAGGCTGACCTATACAGCGTGCCTGGTGACGACTGACAGGCTCGACCCCACCAACACGAGGTCTGGGTGCGGGGCGGTGGAGCGGGCCTGTGTGGGCACGGATTCCGTCGATCATCAAGGGCATGACGCTCGTGAACGGCCAGGCAGCAGGGAGACAACTGGCACCGCTGGCGCAGGGTTCGTCGCCCGCATTGAGGGTGACGATCTACCTCAACCGCCCAAGGTGTGGATACGTCAGTTGCCTGATGACACAGGCACTTTGGCAGCGGATCGTGAGCCTCATGAGCACGCCAGTGACCGCGATCCCGGACTCGTTCCGCGACCGCTTCAGCAACTGTCCCTGTGCTACGCGAACCTGTGTGCCGCGAGATTAGAGAGTGGGGAGTCCTGAGATGGGCGACCTGAAGGAGTTCCTAGAACGACAACTAGCAGCAGCGTGGGAGGAGCAAAGCTGCGGCCACACTTGTTGCGCACAGGTCCGCCTCCAAGTCATCGCAGACCTACAAGAGTTCTCAGTCCAGGACGACGAGAACATCAACTCCGCCACGGCCAGTTGAACCGCTGCTCTTTGCGCCGCTGGTGCAGATTCATCGCCCACACAGGTCATGGCGATCTACCCCAGCAGACCGGTGCGTGGCTACGTCAGTTGCCTGACGTAGACCGGTGCGTGGCTACGTCAGTTGCCTGACGACATCGGCCTTTGGGGCGCGGATCGTGAGTACTTATGAGGAAGCCAGTGACCACGGTCCTGGACTGGCTCTGGGACCGCTTCACCCAGTTAGTGATGAACCAGGGGAGAGATCGGGCCACGCCACGAAGGCCCCCACCGTGAACGCGCTGTGGCCGGGATCGCACCATTCAGACAAGGGCGGGCATCGACTTCGGTGGTACCAGGTCGGACACAGGCCGCTGCGCGATGAGGATGCCGACAGCTGCAGGGACCAGCACCAGCCGGTCAACAACCACCGGGCCCCAAGCCCGACGGCCACCGACGACAGGCGGTTGGCTGCTGCTGATTGCGGCGGCACGGTAGTGGCTCAATCACAGATTCTGGTTTCCGGATCGACGGCGACCCTGTTGGGCACTCTGACCAATGAGACCAGCGGCGACGTATTCTTCAGCGGCATGCCTCCCTATGTCATTGCGTTCGAGGCAGATGGCAGCAGGACCGTCCTCTGGGGCGACTTCAACTCCTCGCCACGGGAGCAACCGTCCTGCGGAGACTGTGTGATGCACCCCAGAGCGAGCATCCCGTACCGCAGCCTGCCGGTCACCGTGCAGAACCCCCACCCTCGATGGGACGGGACAGAATGGTGCGCCTACTCGCAGCTCACGATGTTGGACCCGACGTTCCGCAGCCAACAGGAAGTCCCCACCGTCCAGCTCTTCGACGTGGACTGCCCCGCATCAGGCGAGGGTGAGACCCCAACCGGATGAGCAACTCAAGCTGACGGAGCGGGACCTGACCGCCCTCATCGATAACCAGACCAAACGAGTTGAACCACAAGGCCAATGAGTGGCAGCCGCTCATCGCCGATCAGCGCCGTCGCAGTGACCTTCGGATGCAGCGCCTCAACTCCGTCGGGTAACCCCACCGAAGGTGCCAGACCAGGAGACCGCGTTGTCTGCCACACACAGTTGGCGGCCCCGTCCGGGCGCAACCATCGCCAGGCCGGGGCCATGAACCGATTGGCCGGATAGAGGGTCGGCCAATCGATCTAGCACCATGTTGCGCGACAAGCGGCGCGAAGGGTCCCACCGTTTGACGTAAGTTCGGCACCTCAAAACGACGCAGCAGCGCCCGCATCGAGGTATGGGGCGGGCGCTTACCGTTGAGTCCAACCACGCACGTAGGGCCTGACCCCGGCCTGGTCGGGGTCAGGCTCATACGTGTCGTCAAGCGCCTTTAGGTTCTTGTCCGCCCACTCTCGGCGGTGGCAGATCTGGCCCAAAGACCTTGTCAGCCAACGCTTCAGCTCGAGCCCAGGCGCTCAGGAAGGACTCCAGCGCCTCCCTGTTTGCCACGTAGACCAGGAGCCTTCCGACGCGGACACCGATCTGGCCCTTGCCCGGTCCGGACAGGGGGACGATCGGCTGGACGAAGACATCCTGAGTTCCGGCGGCGATGACCTGGCTGGCTACGTCAAACCGGTAGTCGAACCCGATCTTGCCGGCCAGCCGTGGGACAGCCCTGAGTCGTCCTGGCTTGGTGATCATCGGTCGTCCTCATCGTCTCGGTAGGAGCTCCGGTAGCCCCAACTGGAAGCTGCTGGTGCGGCCTGGACCCGCTGGTGCGCGAGGACATCAACGATGCCCTCGACGGCCTTGGCGCAGACCAATACCACTGCGGCCAGCTCGCGGACCATCCGCAGACCAGCTGTTCCGGCCTCGGGGGATCGTCGTTGGATCTGGGCGAACGCCACAACTGCCAGCGTGGCGGCTGCGGCTACTGAGATCACGATCAGCATCCTTTGTTCTCCTTGTCTGTTCGGACATGCCGAAGCCCCGACCGCGGAGTGCAGTCAGGGCTGTTGCTGGTGTTGCTAGCGGCGCGGGTGCTGAGGGCGCCTGGCCGCCGCGTCGTCACGTTGTTGCGCCCGACGTGAGGCCCGGTTCAGCGACGGCTCCTCGTCGTCGAGCTGATCGGGACCCGGAGCGTTCCCGGTGGTGGACCTAGGCATGGGAGTAGCCAAGACTTCGATGAGCAGACCATCGCTGGTGACATCGCTGTCCGCCTGGTCGGTGGATGGAGTCCACACGGAGTCCCTGACGTTGCCGGCCAGGCCGGAGTCCACGAGGAAGGGCATGACCAGGAACTCAACCACGGCTCGGAGCCAGACGATCGGGACCAACGCCCCCAGAACGCTGTGAGTGACAAAGCCCCAGCTGACCGGACGCACCAAAGCCAGCGTGGCCCGCAAAGCCTGGGCCAACGGAACCATCATCGGGTGTAGGGCAACAGTCGTGACGGCATCCGCAACATAGGTGCCGGCCCGACCAAGGCCTTCGGCGATCCGCGTCCCGGTGTTCCCGCATCGGTTCAGCAGACCCTTGAGACCGGTCCAGGCAGCCGACGCCACCCGAAGCACACCCTTGCCGACGAACTTGGCCACCCGGACGGCAGCGGCCGCAATCGGTGGGGTGGACAGCACCGCCAAGGCGGACGGCACGACCCCGACTGTTCGGACTAGGCCAGCGGCGTCTCTGGCTCGGGCGCTCAGCCAGGAGATGACACCGACACTGCCGGTGGCCTCAACCCAGCGGTGGAACAGATCGATGGCCCACCGGATGGCCGAGCGGGGCAGCGTCTGGGCTTTGTCGAAGGCCCGGCAGGCGGCGTCGCGCAGGGCGAGCAGCGCAGCGAACCTCGGCTTCGTGCTGGGTGGGACGTTGGGCACTGCGTAGAGGGGTCGTTCATACGCTGCTGTACTCACTTGCTTCTCCTTCATAGGTTCTGCCCGAGGGCATGAGCCATCGAGACCTGTTGGCCCGATGGCGTTTGGGTCCGGAGACAACGAAGGCCCGCCGCGTTTGCGACGGACCAAGGTGCTTCGGGGAATGTGGGGCTATACGGCTACCGGCCTGATGGCCAGATCGACCATCTTCAGCAGGAGCTGGGCCAGGCGGTAGTCGGGGTCGCACCTCAAAGCACGGTCCAGTGCAATCCGCGCCAACGCACCGTCTCCTCGCCACCAGACGAAGGAAGCCAGGACCGAGAGGGCAGGGGCGGCAACGTGATCGGGCAACATGGCGCACAAGCGGATCAGGGCGTCCTGTGCGTGGCTCTGAGCCGCCAAAGAGTCAGGGTCGCAGTGTTCCTCACCCCATGCCTGTTCCAGGCCGCAGAAGAGCTCCTGGACCGCATCGCTGAGCTCGTTGAGGTTGAGCGTGCCCGGAGACAACCAGGCCACCAGACCGTCACGGATCTCTATATCCCGCAACGACATCGCAGCCAGAACCGCGTCCTCGGCAGTGATGGTTGTCGCGTCGGGCTCGAGGATCCTTGGCCAGGCGGCGAACAGCTCGGCACGGGTAAGACCCTGGCTGTCCACGGCTTTGGCGATGGTCTTCTGCCTGGACCGCAGCACCTTGGCAACGGCCACGGCCTCCGGTCCTACCTCGAGCTGTTCGGCTAGGGCTTCACGGTCGGGATGAGGAGAGATGCCCTGCCCCACGAACTCTGCGACGATCCCTGGCACGTCCGCGGGTTCGGGCAGTGGGCTTCCCTGCGGCGGGCAGCAGTTCGGGTTGTGACAGTCCAGGGAGCGCCACCTGCCGTTCCTGATGACGAGCCGGTCGTGGATCTCGATCTTCAGAGACTGCAGGGCGGCTGACAGAGACTCAAGCGCCGGCAGGCTGTCACCGGCACGGTTCTCGTAACCGATCAGGACCACGCCGTCTGGGTCCTCCGCGATCAGGGACGGCATCAAGGCCAAGGCCACCTGGCGGGCGTGCTCCGGCCGGGGCAGGTCCAGTCGCTGGGTCAGACCGAGCCGGTGATTGGTCAGGCAGAGCACCACGATGCTGTTGGTCGGGCGGAAGCCCAGCACGAAGGGCACGATCGCCAGCAGTTCATGGGGACTCTTCAGGTTGATGGTATTAGTAGCCATTTCTACTCCTGGGGTTTAATGCCCGGACTTATGCCTCCGGACGCAAAAAAGGCCCGCCACTTGATGTGACGAGCCGCATAACTGAGGTGGGTTTATCCAGTCCTAGTGGACATGGTTATCCCTTGCCTCGTAATACCCATTTTACCATTCCTGACTGTGTAGAACAACATTCCTGAGACCAGTTGTAGTCAATACATCGGCTTGCCGCAGAAATGAGTCATCCTTGTTCCATGACTGCTGCTCTTGCCGAACTACCAAAGGTCCATGGGAGACACCACAACAAAGCACTGGCCGCTGCCCGCCGAGTGAGGGCCGTTGAGCTCAAGGCTGCCGGGTACACCTACTTACAGGTGGCCAATGAGCTCGGGTACACCAGCAGGGGCACCGCGTACAACGTGGTGACCAAGGCCCTCAGGGAGCAGACAGCCGAGGCGGTAGCCGACCTGCGTGATCTGGAGAACGCCCGGCTGGATGCCTTGCAAGTGGCTCTGTGGGATGCGGCAATGACCGGGGATGTCAGGTCTGCTGCTGCCATCGTGCAGATCGTGAAGGCACGGGTCCATCTGAATGGTTTGGAGCCGGCGCGGGGTGGCTTCGGGGGCATGCAGGAACCACAGACAGTGGTCATGCCACCCACATCATGAGGTGGCCATGTTGCATGCCATGTGTTGCATGGCCGGCTGCTCTACCTAGCCGAAGAGTCTCTGGTTGGCGGCTTGGCTGAGTTGAGGGCTCTTCGGACTTAACCGGG
>PKWT01000063.1 GCA_003132125.1 Micrococcales bacterium
GCCGCGCGAACGAGTGAGTCCCGTAGGGTTGCCGTTCGTGGCAAGCAGACGGGTCGACGGCGCTGCGTTGAGGAAGGCGCGGCTGAACGCCGGCCTGACCTTGCGCGAGGTGGCTGCCGAGCTGAACGTCGCCGACGGGGCTCGGGTCGGGGCCTGGGAACATGACCGCGAGCAACCCCAGCCGAGTTTCATCCCCAAGCTAGCCAAGGCATTGAACGTGCCAGCGATGACTTTGCTGTTGGGCAGCAGCTTGACGCCCAGCCTTATTGACTTGCGCCTCCTGAAGGGGTTGACGCTCACTGAGCTTGCGGCCAACGCTGGCATCCCCAGGACGACATGCCACCGGTTGGAACAAGGTATCGGTACCCGATCCCCTGACCAGTCAACGCTGTTGGCGCTTGCTTCTGCTCTGGACAGTTCAAGCGATGTCGTGTTGACGGCAATCCAGCGAGGTCGCGCCGACCGCGGCGCGAGCTTCACAAGTAACTGACGACACGCAGTGGCCGGGTTCTTGTTCACCGTCTCCTCCAGTGGTATTTTCCCAACTATAAATGGTTGTCCACCTACCTGTCCCGGGGGTGCTTGAGAAGGGTAGAGAGGAGATGAACGACCGGCGCGGTACCGGACGGTGACGATAACGGCTTGCTCGAAAGGTCGGGTTAGGTCTTGAAAAATACGCCGAATGGACTATCTCGGCGGAATCCACCTGCGGCAGAATCTGCAGGCAATGGGTGGCATGCCCCGCGGGCACGCCCGGCTCTTGGAGGACATCACACGTTGATGAGGAAGATGCTGATCGCGGCTGCGGTCACCTTGACGGTCATGTCGGTGGCCGCCTGTGGGGGAGACAACGTGGCCGTGAAGCCCACGGCCACGAAGTCGCCGACAACCTCGGCGACCTCCTCTCCGACGAGCAGTGCGACACCGACGATCGACCCGAAGGCGCAGCCCGCAGTCGACGCCTACATGAACTTCGTCGCCGCGCGAGCCGAAGCGTTGAAGAACCCTCGGAAGTTGGGGCAGAGCTACCTTCCCGCAGCGGACTTCACGAAGTTCTCCTTCGACCCAGTTCGAGGGCAGGCAAACGCCTCTATCGTGTCACTGGGCGACCAAGGTCAGTTGTTCAAGGGGGACCCGGGGCGCCCGAGAGTGAAGGTGGCCGCGATTGAGTCTGACGCGAAGCCGTACCCCAAGGTCGTGCTGAAGGACTGTCCGACACCGACACCGACGTGGCGGATCTACGACGCCAAGACCGGGAAGGACATGACGCTGCCGCTGCCTGCGGGTACGCAGCCAACGCCATACCTGTCGACGGTAGAAGTCATCTACTACCAGGGTCGTTGGGGCGTTTCGAAGATCGACGCTGACACGAGCCGGACATGTACCGCCTAGGTTGGCTTCGCCGTGGGGCCGTCGCGGCGCTGGCTGTTGTGTTGTCAACTGCCCTGTCAGCGACCACAGCGACCGCGCGCGATGGTTGCTCCTACGAGCCATCCCTCCAACAGTGGGTTTGCCACGTGGTGAATCCCCCAGGCCCTGGGTCTGGATCGAAGCCGCCGACGGGTCCAGGGCTGTGTTCGTGGCAAGGACTCGAATACCCTTGCCACGACAACGCGTTCGGTTGGTTTGATAGCCAGGACGGTTGCTACTACGCAACGTTGACCCCTCAGCCGGCGTATGACTCGAAGCTGTGGGAGGGGCACCTAGACGGTCAGGGGGCGATTTACCAGTTCATGTGTCCGACCCGGACTGGTACCGGCGGAGGGTGGCAATGGCGCGCCACTTCCCCTCGACCCGTCACCGTGACCCCGGCTGGGCTGGCCCAGGAGGCGTTGGCGACGTTGACGTTGCCCAGGCCGGTTCCGCCGTCGTCTCCGTCAGGGGCGAAGTTGCCGGACGGGCGTCCATACACGGTGGTGCGGGTGCCGACCTGGTTCTGGACCATACCAGCGTCATATCAGGCGAAGACCGCCCGCGCTGCTGTTGGACCGGTGTGGGCCCAGGTGACGGTGACGCCGGTGGCCCTCACGTTTGCCCCCGGCGACACCGGCCGCACGGCGTCCTGCTCTGGACCTGGGACGGTCTGGACCCCGGCGGTCGGACCGTGGGCGCACGCTCCTGGCGGGTGTGACTACGAGTACCCGCAGTCGACCTACGGGTATCCCGGGGGTCAGCTGACGGCGACGTACGGGATCGTCTGGAGGGCCACCTGGGTCGGATCCGGTGGCACTGGCGGCATCTTCCCCGACGTCACGACCACCGCCACGTCTCGGTTTGCGGTGGCTGAGGCTCAGGCGGTGATTGTGAAGTGACGACCTTGAGCTCTGGATCTGCGGTCCCGACACCACCCCCTCCGCTTTCGGGGCCGGGACCGGCACATCCTGCGACTTCGCGGAGGTCGACGGGGGTGCCGACGCCTCCAGCGGTTCGGGCCGCTGCGGCTCCTCGGCAGTGGAAGCCCCGCCAGGTTCTACTGGCCGTGCTAGTCGTGGTTCTGGGCGGACTGACCTCGATGTGGGCGGTGAGCTCCTACGCCCATCGCGATCGCGTGTTGGTGATCGCACAGAACGTGCCGGTGGGCCACACGATCACCGTTGATGATCTGGCCGGGGCGGACCTGAGCGTGGATCCGCGCGTGGCCGCGTTCACGGTGGAGCAGCAGGACGAGGTGATCGGCAAGGTGGCGTTGGTTGACCTGGCCAAAGGCACCCTGGTCAACCCCTCTCAGGTCGGGCAGTCCCAATCGCTGACCGCGGGCCAGGTACTGGTGCCGTTGCAGCTCAAACCGGGCCAGCTGCCCTCGGTCGGCGTGGCTGCGGGGCAGCGGGTGCTGCTGGTGGCCACACCCGTGGACACCGGTGGGGCCGCCCCAGCGGGCAGCCCGGCGGACCCGATCGAGGCTACGGTCGCGGAATCTGGTGAGCCAGATGCCTCCACTGGGGTGACAGTGGTCGACGTGCGCGTGCCACAGGACGTAGGTGCGTCGCTTGCGAGGATGGCCGCAGGCGGGAACGTAACCGTGGTCGTGCTGCCCCCGGGNNACGGCCGCGCTGGCTCTGGGCTTGTCGTGGCCCGGCCCGGTGCTGCTGGTCGACGCTGATGCCTGCGGTGGCGACATGGTGCCGGGGATGCTGCCGGGCCGGGTTGGCACCGAGCGTGGGTTGTTGTCGTGGTTGGTGGCCACGAGGCGGAACACCGTGCTGGAGGCTGCGCAGGTGCTGGCCGAGCATGTTGTCTCGTTGCCAGAAGCGCCTGCGGTGTGGCTGATGCCAGGAGTCCAACACGGCGGGCAGGCGCAGACTCTGGCCTCGGGGGGTTGGGAACGGTTGGCTCGGGTACTGGAGAGGGAGCTGAGTGCGGGCGGCCGCGACGTGATCGTTGACACCGGTCGGCTGAGCTCGGGTGCGTGCTGGCCGGTGCTGGGCGTGGCCGACCAGGTCCTGTTGGTTGTGCGCCCGACTGCACGCTCGGTCCAGGGCGCGCGCGGCGCCGCGGACCAGCTGCGGGAGCACCTGGGCGACCTTGCGTTGGTTCGTCTGCTGATCTGCGGGGCGGGCGAGTACTCGGCCAAGGACGTCAGCGCCCAGCTGGGGGTTGCGGTGGCCGGCGTCCTGCCCCCGGACCGATCGGCGGCGGCGGTGTTGACCGAGGGTGCAGCCGCGGGGATGCGGTCGCTGAAGCGGTCCCGGCTGCTGCGCTGCGCGGCCAGCCTGGCGGCAGAGCTGGCCGCCGCCGGGACGGCGGCCGGAGCTGAGGTCGCAACCGGTGGGGTGGTGTTGACATGACGGACCAGATGAGCCAGGTGTCGCCGGTGGATCTACCGGTGGATCTACCGGTGGATC
>PKWT01000302.1:0-584 GCA_003132125.1 Micrococcales bacterium
GTCGAGGGCGAGGGCGGGATGCACGTCGTGGTCAAGGAAGGCCTCGTCGCCGACGTGGAGCTACGCATCTTCGAACCCCCGCGGTTCTTCGAGGCGTTCCTGCGCGGCCGGGCCTGGACCGAGCCGCCGGACATCACGGCCCGCATCTGTGGGATCTGCCCGGTCGCCTACCAGATGAGCTCGTGCCTGGCGATCGAGGACGCTTGTGGTGTAACGGTTCCCGAGGAGATACGGCTGCTGCGCCGGCTGCTGTACTGCGGCGAGTGGATCGAGAGCCACGCGTTGCACATCCACCTGCTGCACGCACCCGACTTCCTGGGCTATGCCGGGGCGATCGAGATGGCCGCCGACCATGGCGCCATCGTCGAGCGTGGGCTGCTGCTGAAGAAGACAGGCAACGCCCTCATGACCCTGGTCGGGGGACGGGCCATCCACCCCGTCAACGTCCGCGTCGGTGGCTTCTACCGCTTGCCAACCGTTGAGGAGCTCCACAGCATCCGTCCCGCGTTGGACCAGGCACGCGACGACGCCGTCGCGACCGTCGCCCTCGTGGGCGGCCTCGAGTTCCCCGACATGGTCCAGAC
>PKWT01000302.1:709-3588 GCA_003132125.1 Micrococcales bacterium
GAGTGCCGAAACCCGTTCCAGTCAATCGTTGTTCGTGCCGTCGAGCTCGTCCACGCGATCGACGAGGCAGCGCAGATCATCGACACGTGGGACGGTGCATCGGCCCCCTTCGTCGACGTGCCGCCGCGCGCCGGGGTTGGATACGGCGCGACGGAGGCGCCGCGGGGAATGCTCTACCACCGATACGAGCTCGCCGAGGATGGCACGATCCTGGATGCCACCATCGTCCCGCCGACCTCGCAGAACCTGCCGAGCATCGAAGCGGATCTGCGGACCTTCGTGCAGGATCGCCTCGACCTTCCCCACGAGGAGCTGGTCCGGCAGTGCGAGCAGGCGATACGCAACTACGATCCCTGCATCTCGTGTGCGACGCACTTCCTCGACCTCACGGTAGAGGAGCAATAGCGTTGCAGGCACTCGTTATCGGTATCGGTAACCCCGACCGCGGCGATGACGCCGTGGGTGTTGAGGTGGCCCGCCAGGTGGCGGCCGAGCGCCCCGACGTCACCGTGCTCGAGTTCGACGACCCCAGCGAGGCGATCGACGCCTGGGAGCCCGACGACACCGTTGTCGTCGCGGATGCGGTCAGCTCCGGAGGGCACCCCGGCGACATCCACGTTGTCGACGCCGTCGCCCAGAAGCTCCCCACCGGTCGTTGGTCCGCCGGAGGTACCCACGCGCTCGGACTTGCCGCCGCTGTGGAGATCGCCCGCGCTCTCGGCCGGCTGCCCCGAAACCTTGTGGTGGTCGGCGTCGAAGCCAAACACTTCGGCCACGGCACCCCCATGGCGGACGCCGTCGCGGCCGCGGTGCCGGCGGCCGTTGAAGCTGTTCTCACCGCGCTCGATGACGCCGACGCCTTGCTCACCGCACTCGATGACGCCGACGCCGACGCCGCGGATGCGGACGTGGACGCGGACGTCGTGGTCGCCGCGATCGATGACCTGGGAGGTGAGCCCTGATGTGTCTCGGCATGGTGGGCCAGGTCCTTTCGGTGGGACCTGCCGGGTGCGTCGAGGTTGACGCCGGCGACCGGATCATCACCGCGTCACTGCTTGCCATGCCTGATGCCGTCGGGCCCGGCGACTGGGTGCTCATGCACTCGGGGCTGGTGCTTGGCCGGCTGACCGAGCACGAAGCCAGAGACGCACTCGAACTACGTAACCTGACCAACGAGGGAGCCCCATGAACACGACACGACGAACCGGCCTGCTGCTGGCATTCGGCACTGCCTGCATCAGCGGCGTGGCCGTCTTCCTGAACTCGTACGGGGTCAAGGCTTTCGGCGACGCCTCGACATACACGACCGCCAAGAACGTCGTCGCGGCGCTGGTGCTGGTCCTGCTCACCGGAGCGATGTCCGCGCGCCGACCCGGGACCGTCCTGACCCGGCCCTCGCGGCCGCGGCAGTGGGCCGGCCTCGCGGTCGTCGGCGTGTTCGGCGGTGCGGTCGCCTTCCTGCTCTTCTTCGAGGGACTGGCCCGTGCGTCTTCGACGGACGCCGCTTTCCTGCACAAGACCCTGCTCGTATGGGTAGCCCTCCTCGCGCTGCCTCTCCTGGGCGAACGGCTCGGAGCCATGCACGTTGTCGCCATCGCGCTGCTGGTGGTCGGACAGATCGGGTTGGCCGGAGGCGTGACGACCATCTTTGGCCAAGGCCAGCTGATGGTGCTGGGTGCAACCCTGGTGTGGGCCGCCGAAGTGGTGGTTGCCAAGCGACTGCTCGCCGATCTGTCGTCGTGGACCGTCGGGCTGACCCGCATGGGCGTCGGATCCGTTGTCCTGGTTGCCTGGACGCTGATCCGCGGCCAGGGCGGAGCGCTGACCACACTCACGGGCAACCAGTGGATGTGGGTCCTGCTCACCGGCGTGATCCTGGCCGGCTACGTCTCGACGTGGTTCGCGGCTCTGTCGCGAGCGCCTGCCGTCGACGTGACTGCGGTCCTCGTCGTCGGAGCAGTGGTCACCGCCCTGCTGGCGGCCGGCGTCAAGGGTGTGCCCCTGGTCCCACAGCTCGGCTGGGTGGCCCTCGTGCTCGTGGGCGCGGTCCTGGTGGCGGCGCCGATGCGGCGCGGTCGCGACGCCCTCACCGGAGCGCGGTGAACGGTGCGCCGTGGAGACGTGAGTAGGCCTGGACCGGCGGCCGACGGCCCGCTGCTCTTCGCTCGATACGCATACCCGCCCAACCAGCTCGGCTACTGCGGCAGCGACGACCATCGGGCGCTGCTCGAACAGACCTCGGCAGGCGTCGTCGACGGGGGGCTGCGCCAGTCCTTGCGGTCGTTCGAGGGCGCCTGGCCGTACCTCGAGCTCATTGCCGCCGCCAACGGCCTTGACGACCCGCTGGACGCCCGCGTCGTCGAGGCGTACTGGCTGGGCAGCCCGCTCCTCGACCGGGTCGGGTCTGCCCTCCTCGGCGGCTCGCTGGACGATCGTTTCCGTCGTCGGGCCGGCCGGTCCTGGCCTCGTCTCGCGGAGGCCATCCCCAACGGCGCACTCCCCCACCACAGCTTCCACGTTCTCGGCGTCTACCCGTTCGTGGGGTTGTTGCGCAACGGTGTCGTCACTGAGCCGTTGCACGTGCTCGACCGTTGCCGGATCCGCTGGGGCCGTGTCGTCGCCGTCACCGGCGACCACGCCGTCGTGCAGTCCCGGCCACTGGAGTGGGATGGCCACCACCTGGTTCTCGGCGCGGTCCGCGACGAAGTGGCCGTGACCGGTGAAGGGACCATGCACCTGACCAGAGCACTCGTCCCTGGCGACTGGTGCTCATTGCACTGGGACTGGGTGTGCGACCGGCTGGAGCCCGCCCAGGTGCGTGCCCTGCAGCACTACACCAACACACAGCTCGCCGCCGTCAACGACGCACCCGCAACGGT
>PKWT01000155.1 GCA_003132125.1 Micrococcales bacterium
TCGAGGAAATGACGATGGCCTATCTGCGCGAAGACGCCCGAGCCGCACGACCGACACCGGGCGAGACGATCCGATGAGCGCAACCGCCCTGGCTGCTGTCCCATCCCCCAGAGTGCGACCGATTCCTTGGCGAAGGCTCGCCTGGGTCACCTGGCGCCGACAGCGGACCACGATCCTCGCCACGCTTGCCCTGCTCGGGCTGCTCGCGATCTACCTGGTCGTCACCGGACTTCAGATGCGCTCGGCCTGGCACACCGTCCAGACCTGCACCCCGCAGCGCTCGAGAAGCTGCATCTTCGAGTGGACGAACTTCAAGGACACTTACTCCAACCCCGGTATCTTCAGTGCGTTGTTCATCTTCGCGCCGCTGCTCATCGGTGCCTTCGCCGGAGCTCCGCTCATCGGCCGCGAACTTGAGACGGGAACCTTCCGCTACGCCTGGACCCAAGGCGTCGGGCGCGTCCGCTGGGCGGTCGCGCTGCTGGTGCCCGGTGCCATCTCGGTCGCCGCCCTAGATGGCGCCATCGGCGCCATCATTGCGTGGCATGACCGCCCGCTGTGGGAAGCCGACATCGTGACGCGACTGGCACCGGGCGAGTTCCCTGCGACCGGCCTCGCGATCGCGGGTTGGAGTCTTGCGGCATTTGGCGTGGGCGTTCTGGCCGGGTTCCTCTCGCGGCGCGTGCTGCCAGCGCTCGCTGCGGCGTTAGCAATTGCGATTGGCCTGGGATTCGTCGCCTCCAACCTTCGACCCCACTACCTGCCACCACTGAAGACCAGCAGCCTGGATCACGTCCCGGGCTCTCAGGACATCGGCCAGTGGTGGACGAAGGCAGGAGTGCCGGTCAGCAACGCCGACGTCAACACCGTGCTCCAGTCCGCAGGGGTGCGGCAGATCGACGCAGGCAACGGCAACGTGGCAGTCGCACCCGGCGACGGCGGCGACCCCGTCACCTACCTGCTCCACCACGGCTATACCCAATGGACCAGCTACCAGCCCACCGGCCGCTACTGGACCTTTCAGTGGATCGAGTTCGGGTGGCTCACCGCACTCGCAGTAGTACTCCTGACAGCCACGCTCTTGCTCGTACGCCGCCGCGACGCATGAGACAGGCCACAGGTCACCACATCACGGACATCTGGTCGCCGAGTGACTGGACCGATCGGCCCGGTTCTGGCTGCGCGGTCGGTCAGTCGTTGGCCGCGTGCCTTGTATTGGCCGCGNNGCCGAGCCGCCAGGGGACGAGGGCATCCCGATTGCGACGGTCGAGGTCCTTGATGGCCAGCACCTTGGCGCAGTCGACGAGTGCGGCGTTCGTGCCCGGATCTACAGCCAGGCGACGTTACTGGAGATCATCTCGTGCCTAGTCTCCAAGATCGACAAACGATTGTCCGAGACCCCAGCGCCAGAAGCGGGCGGCCGCCGCGACCTCAGCAATGTTGGCGGTCTTGAACGATCGGCGTATGTCGATCCATCACCGGGCAAGGACGCACCCCAACATGCACGAGCGGACGTTCAGTTCGGGCCGCCGTGAGGCGCGCGGCGGTGGGCGACACGATGCCGTTTAAGTAGTGCGACAGGACTATTACCCCGGGCTGGCGGAGCGCGGATGATGTGGATCATGGTCGATGAGCGCAAGGGTCCCCGGGCTTCAGTGATGGTGGACCGGTCGGAGGGTTTCGGGGAGCGGTTGCTGGGTTCGCTGCTGGACCGGGCTCATCGGATGCCGCCGCACCTGATTGCCACGCTGATCGAGCAGGAGATCGCGGTTATCGGAGGCCGGGACGTCGAGGTTCTCCTGCAGGACTACGACCAGATGACGCTGGTCCCGCTTGGAGGGGCACGTCTGTTGGTGGGGGCGCCGCAGTCGATCGACGAGTCGTTGGCCGGCCGCGCCTTTCGCACGGACAAGTCGGTCGAGCGGACGCAAGACGACGGGGTGCGGCTCTTTGTCCCGTTGCTGGACGGCACTGATCGCGTCGGTGTGCTCGCCTTCACCCTCGATGCCATTGACGATGATGGGCGGCGGCTGTCTCGAAGGCTGGCTGGTCTGATAGCTGACATCTTGATCACCAAGAGCATGTACACCGACCGGTTCTTCCAGGCGCGGCGCCAGCAACCGATGAGCCTGTCCGCGGAGATGCAGTGGCAGCTACTGCCGCCGCTGATGATGGACACGCCGCAGGTCGCCGTCGCGGGCGCCCTCGAACCGGCCTATGACGTTGCCGGGGACAGTTTCGACTACGTCCTTAATGACCACGTCCTGCACGTGGCGATGATCGACGCGATGGGCCACGGGCTGGGCGCTGCGCTCATGTCGACCCTGGCCATCGGCGCCTACCGGCACGCCCGACGCTTCGACGTCGGGCTGGAAGATCTGTACGCGGCCATGGACAAGGCCATCGCCAGCCAGTTCGGTACGGACCGGTTCGCGACCGCTCAGATGGCGCGGCTGGACGTTCGTTCGGGGCTGCTGCAGTGGGTCAACGCGGGCCACCCAGCCCCGCTGCTCCTGCGAAACCACCGCATCGTGGCTGAGCTGAAAAGCCCCACAACCCTGCCCGTGGGCTATGGAGGGGCCACACCGATGGTCACCGAGAGAGCACTCGAGCAAGGTGATCGGGTCCTGTTCTTTACCGACGGCGTGATCGAGGAGGACCGGCGCGACGGCGCAAACGGTGAGAGACGGCTGAGGAATCTCGTCGAGCGTGTCTCCGATCTGGAGGAATCGGTACAGGAGACGGTGCGCCTCCTCTCCCGCGCGCTGATGCGCGAACGAGGTGGGGTCACCACCGACGACGCGACCCTTCTTCTGCTGGAATGGCGCGGCGGAACCGTCGACCACCTCGTCAACTTGGAGTCGCTTTCTCCGGCGGACTGACCGCGAAAAGCGAGTCTGCAAACGGTGTACGTGGGAGTCTCGCGGCTGGAGGCGACAGCTACATCTACTACCAACTGCACCACCAGCAGCTTGGCACGTCTTTGTAGCCATCCACTGCAACTGCGCGAGCGCCTTGTAGCTGAAGTCATCCTCGTGCGGGATCAACCAACGGCGGCGGATACGTACGCATGTACCCGAAAGCACCGGCGAGCAGCACATTGCCCGGTCAAGGTTGAAGCCAACAAACGACAACCCCACGGTGGCCTCAACTGGGCGTCTAGCATGCTGGACGCGTTCCGGAGCGCTGCTCAGGGTCTGTTACCTCGACAAGATGCTCGCCGACCGCGGCATGACGCTTACCGAGCTTGCCGGGCGTGTGGGGGTCTCGATCGTCAACCGCTTCGTGCTCAAGAACAACCACGCCAAGGCGGTCCGCTTCTCGACCCTCACCGCGCTCTGCGACGCACTCGAGTGCGACGTCGGCGACATTCTCGGGGTACGGCCCTGACGGGAGCCAGGCCGCTTATAGGCCGTCTGCGACAGCTGCGCTGACGCGGAGCCATGCCTTGCGGGTCTGGGCACTGAGCGCGTCGTAGACGATGGGGCCGCCAGGTACCAGAAGCGGGTCGTGGGGGACGTCCATGACGGTGCGCGTCAAGGCGCCGAAGTGGTCGTGAAGCCGCCGGCTCAGGTCGGGATCGGCGTTGCGAGCCGGTGCGGTCAGGACGGTAACCGCGCGCTCGACGACGTCCTCCTGGCCGGTGGCGCGTAGCGCGTCGATGAGCCAGGCCGCGGACTGGGCGGTGTCCTCACGGACCGTGGAGACGATGACCAGCTGGTCTGCGGCCGCCACGGCTGCCTGCCAGTTGCTGGCGCGCATGTTGTTTCCGGTATCGATGACGATCAGCCGGTAGAACCGGGCCAGGGTGCTGTGCAAACGGTTGAACGCATCGGCGTCGATGGACGCTGCAGACGCCGCGTCCTCATCCGAGGCGAGCACGTCGAACTGGGTCGAGCCCTGGGAGCGGACGTAGTTGTCGAGGTCTCCCACCCGGGCGCCGCGGACGTCAGTAAACCGCTCGAGGTCGCGCAGCAGGTCGACAGCGGTGTTGGTGTGCCGTGCGGGGTTCGCCCGCCAGCCAAGCGTTCCCCGCGTTTCGTTGTTGTCCCAAGCCAGCGTGTATCCGCCGCGGTGGATCCCCATGGTCGCAGCCAGCAGCATCGTGACGGTTGTCTTGGTGCCACCGCCCTTGGGGTTGATCACAACGATGGTCTTGGGGCCGTCCAGGCTGCGTTGGATCGAAGCGACATCGCCGCGGTACTCCCGCTCGGCCGGGCCAGGCCCTGGATGAATCAGGCCCCCTGTCAGCCACTGGATTCTGGCCTGCCAGCCCTGTTGGGCCGGCCCAACAGGTGCCGGGGGCCGAGCAGCGATCAAGTCGTGGAGTGTCGGCACCTTCTGCCCCTGAGTCGTCTCCGTCTCAGCGTCGCCGCGACGGCGGCGTGAGCTGCGGTGGGTCGGCCGATAGGGGGGCTGTGGGCGGCCTTCGACCAGAGAGTCGCTCTCTGCGGAGACATCAGTTGATGGCGACATGCTAGTAAATGTTACGACAAGTATTACGACAAGTATTACGTGTCCCCCGCCGAGGACTTCAACCGCCGTGCGGGCTCCCAGGATGAGACCACAGACTCACTCCGGTGTGGTGAGGGATGAAAAACAGCAACTAATTATTGATGTTCGATAATTCGAGTGCTAGCGTCCACCCATGAACCACGAGACCAGGCTCCTGCGTGTGTTGCTCGTGATGTTCGTGGCTCGCTCCTCACTATCCGGCTCTTGCGGCGGCTCAAAGTGCTCTTTGGGATCACCGCCGCCTACCTCGTGCTCGGGCTCGTGGGCGTCTCGGTTGCCATCTGGGTCGCCATGGGACAGACGCACCCCTCGATCCTCCTGGGCTGGTTCGCAGCCGAGGTCGTGGCGCTCTTCCTCCTCACCCTGGCCGCGCTGCTCGAGCGGCTGTTCGCAGCGGCGCTCGAGCTCCGCCAGGACAACGAGCTGACGGTCTGAGCCATGCCCATCATCGTCAACCTCGACATCATGCTGGCCCGGCGCAAGATGCGGCTGACCGAGCTCAGCGAGCACGTGGGCATCACCATGGCCAACCTCAGCAACCTCAAGACCGGCAAGGCCCGCGCGATCCGCTTCACCACGCTCGAGGCCATCTGCGCAGCACTGGACTGCCAACCAGGAGACCTCGTCGAATACCGTCTGAGCGAGGACCCCGCCACACGAGGATAACGAGGACCTGACGGTCGGCGCCTGACCCGAGTCGTAGGCAGGCCAAGCCTGACGTGGCAAGTCTGGCCGAGACGCCACGCGTCAATGACGTGTCGCGGCGCACCCAGCATGAGAGCATTGCGCTGTTTGCGCCGCCGACCAGTGAGGCTTCGAAATGACACGTTCGCGTGGCGTAGGCATGAGTTCTGCGGTGCCCTCGTGGACCCGGTCTCCGGTTGCGATTCCCATTGGCGCGGCGCTGCTGGCGGTCGTGCTGCTGTGTGGCATCGGATGGGTCGCCGTGCAACAGGCGGACAGCACGGTTCAGCGCGACGCACAGACTCGCGTGCGGTCCAACCGCGATGCGGCGGTGCGGGCACTCGTACGCGAGATGGACGACTTCCAGCGCACGGTGGCGACCGCATCGGTCAGCAAGGTGGTCATCGAGGGCCTCCGGACGCCCATGCCAGCGGACCTCAGCCCACTGCAGGACCAGCTGTCGGCGTTGGCGCGCAGCCAGAACTCCCCGGCTGCGTTCCTGTCCGACACCAAGGGGCGAAACGTTGCGATCTTCCCGGTCCAACCCGAGCTCATGGGGAAGGACTTCTCGTTCCGGGACTGGTTCCAGGGAGTGTCACGGACCGGGCGCCCATACGTCTCGTCGGCCTATATCTCGGCCGCGAACGGCCATCCGCTGGTCGTCGGGGTGTCCGCACCCGTGGTCGACGGAGCCCGACGCGTCGGCTACGTGACCGTCTTGTGGCAGCTCGAGTCCGTCCGCGCTGTGGCCGTCGGCGCTCACCGGGATGACGACGTCACGATCACCGTCACCGACCAACGAGGACAGCCGCTGACCGGCAGCCTGAACGTCGACGACCGTGGGCAGCCGCTGCAGGCGCCGGTCTCGGCTGCGACCACGCAAGCGCTCGCCGGGCACTCCGTCAGCACAATCCAGGACGGAGTGCTGGAGGCCGCAGGCCCGGTGCCCGGGTCAGGATGGACGGTGACGGCGTCGCAGCCGGCTTCGATCGCCCTCGCCCCCGCCGCCACGTTCCAACGCATCCTGCGAAGGACCGTGGGCGTTGCACTGCTCCTGCTACTGCTGGCCACCATATTGGCATTGCGGTTCGCCCTGCGCCGAGCCGCCGACCGGGCAGCCCTGCGAGACAGCGAGGAGCGGTTGCGGCTGCTGGTGGACGGCACGCACGACTATCAGCTGTTCATGCTTGACCCAGAGGGCCGGATCATGACCTGGAACCTGGGTGCGCAACGGATCCAGGGCTACACGGAGACCGAAGCCGTCGGCCTGCACTTCTCAGTCTTCTATCCCACGACCAGCGCGCGGCCGGGAACCCCGGTCAGGAGCTCGAGCTGGCCCGGACCAACGACCGCCTTGAGCAGCAGGCCTGGCGCGTTCGCAAGGACGGTACGCAGTTCTGGGCAAACGTCATCATCACGACCGTGTATGACGAACACGGCAGCCTTCGCGGATTCATCCAGGTCACCAGAGACCTCACCGAACGCCAGAAGATCGAGGCAAAGTTCGAGGGCCTGCTGGAGGCTGCGCCCGACGCCATGGTGGGGGTGGACCCGACAGGTGCGATCCGGTTCGTCAATCGGCAGACCGAAGCGTTGTTCGGCTACGACCGGGACAGCCTGCTCGGCCAGTCCATCGAGATGCTCCTGCCGGAGTCGTTCCGACAGGTCCACGCCGGGCACAGGGCCGCCTATCTCGCCAACCCGGAGACACGAGCCATGGGAGCGGGTCTCGAGCTGGGCGGGCGGCGTATCGACGGCACCACGTTCCCAGTGACCATCAGCCTGTCTTCCATCGAGACCGAAGACGGCCTGTTGGTCATCGCAGCCGTGCGCGACATCACGGAACGTCAGTTCGTCGAACAGGTCTTGCGCGACAGCGAGGAGCGCTTCCGACGGGTCTTCGACGAGTCGATCATCGGCAAGTTCCTCGTGAACAGCGACGGCGCCATCCTGCGCGTCAACGCCACCCTGTCAGCGCTGCTGGGCAGCGAGCCGCAGGAGTTCATCGGTCAGCCCCTCGACGTGCTCTTTGACGACGACTCGGACCAAGCCCGCATCCTCGAGTTGATCGAGACCGGCGAGGGTGAGCTGCGCGCCGAGATGGCAATGAGTGACAACCACGGCCAGCCGCTGTGCGGCCTCGTCGCGCTGACGTGGATGCGTGAGCTTGATGGAGAGCGCGTCCTGCTCGCCCAGGTCGAGGACATCACCGCCCGGCGAGCCGCCGAGCAACGTCTCAACGAGTATGCCCTGCACGACGAGCTCACCGGCCTACCCAATCGCCGGTTGCTGCTCGAACGCTGCGAACACGCCTTCGACCGCGCCAAGTCCGGGCGCAGCGACAACACCAGCGTCGCAGCACTGTTCATCGACCTTGACGGGTTCAAGGCCGTCAACGACAGAGCCGGTCACGACGCGGGAGACCAGGTCCTCATCGACGTCGCAAACGACCTCACATCCATGCTGCGACCGACCGACACCGTCGCACGCATCGGCGGCGACGAGTTCGTCGTCCTGCTCGAGCAGGACGACGGACTGGAACACCTACGCACCGTTGCCGGCCGGATCACCACCACCATCCGCCGCCAGGTGACCGCCGACACGGACTCCCTCGCCCTGTCCGCGAGCGTGGGCATCGCCCGCGTCGACCTTGTCCAGGAACCCGAAGTGAGCCCCGACCAGCTCTTGCGCCGGGCCGATGCCGCCATGTACCGCGCGAAGGAACGCGGCCGGGACCAGTACGACGTCTTCGACACCGACCTGCTTGAGCGCACCGAGGCACGGCAAGTGCTCGTGCAGGCGATCCGCGACGGGCTGCGCCACGACCGGGTCGCACTGGTCTTCCAGCCCATCGTCGACGTCGACAGCAACATCGTCGTCGGCGCCGAAGCCCTGATGCGCCTGACCAACGCCCAGGGTCGGCTGATGCCCACACTGCCCTCGATCGTGGCCGCTGAGGTTGCGGGACTCGCCGAGGCCGTCGGTGACCGGGTCCTCCACCTGGCCCTGGAGGCAGCCAGCACCTGGCCCGCGCACATGAGTCTCGCGGTCAACGTCAGCGCCCGCGAGCTCACCGGCCGGGACCTGCGAATCCGCGTCGAACAGGCCCTCCAGCGACACGACTTCGACCCAACCCGGCTGGTCCTTGAGATCACCGAGTCGTCCATCCTCCGCGCCGGACCGTCCGCCCTGGCCGAGCTCGAAAGGCTGCGCCAACAAGGTGTCAGGGTCGCGATCGATGACTTCGGGACCGCCTACGCCACCTTGCGGAACCTCACGATATTGCCCGTTGACGTCCTCAAGGTGGACGCGTCGTTCACCGCCGGACTGCCCCACCAGCGCGCCCACACCGCCATCGTGCATGGCGTCGCCTCCATGGCCTTTGAGCTCGACATCCCCTGCATCGTCGAAGGCGTCGAGACAGAGGCACAGCTCGAGGCGATCCGGGGCATGGCCGTCCACGCGCAAGGTTGGTACTGGGGGATGCCGCAAGGACCCGGATGCATCCCGATGCTCAACCCCGTGCCTCTGCCAACAGCCCGTCCGGACGCGACACGGACGTAGGCCTTCGATGGCCACGGCAACCGACGTCGTCCGCCGACCTGGCCTGTGAAGACAAGGAGCGGTCAGCGTGGTGCTGACACCGGTCGCAGCTCACGACGCATGACAACTCGCGTGGGCGACCGGCGTACAACCTCGGTGAAGCCCGCACGCTCGTACAGCGATCGAGCGCCGAAGAACATGAACTCGTTGTGGCTTCGCTCTGGTTTGTCGACCGGATATGCCTCAAGGGTCCGGAGCGGCAGCGGCGTTAACCGACACCGTCCCGCTCTTGCGGTAGTACATGCACCAGCAACCACGCACCATCGAACCTCCAGGGAGGTCGAACAGCGCCTCGAGATCCGCCCACGCCTCCGGCGTCAGCGGCCGGGACTCAAACGCGTACCCCACGCCAGCCACGCTAAACCCGACACCGCCGCGGTTGAAGATCGGGGCGATCAGCCAAAGTCCAGGACATAGGACTCGCCCTCACGGCGCATACCCAGCTGGTCGTAATACGGCGCGACCATCCCCGCCGGGGTGATCACCTTTCGGAAGCCGCGACCGCGGAACAGGCCGCTGCGCCGATAGACGAACTCTCCGGGTGAGAAGTCGCGGAACCGCGGGGTCACATAGTCGAGCTCGACCTGGGCCACACCATTGCCCGCGTCATGGACCAGCACCACACCAACTGTCTCGGCACCATGCTCGACCAGGTATGCCGTGTGCCCGGGCGAGGCTCCGTCCCACGCGAATCCGGGCTGGAACCTCTCGATGTCCGCAGCGTGGACCCGCAGCGTGTGGCGCAAGTACTCGTCGAGCGGCCCGACCTCGAGCACCGTGAACGCCACCTCGGAGTGCCGTTCGGAGGTNNACCACCAGAATGATGCAGGCCACGAGGTTCAGCAGCCGGAAACGCAGCACCCTGGCCTGCATCAGCGAATAGACGAGCAGCGCTGACCCGGCCCAGCCAAGAACGTTCAACCAGCCCATATCTGGAGCCTAGCCCGAGCCAGACCCAAGGTCCCCTGATGGAAACCACTTACGACAGGGGTGCCCCTGTTGGATGATGGCGGCATGGCCTACCTGAAGCCGTCGGCAACGACCAAGATCTTCAACAACCTGGCGAACAGCTTGGCGATGCGCAGCACCCTTTGGGACGTGCACACCCTTGAGGTTGCCCGGCGCAATTCCGTCGACCCGCAACGAGTTCCGGTCATTCCGTTGCAGCACAACGGTTCGCTGTTCATCGTGTCGACCCGGGGCGAGTCAGACTGGGTGAAGAACGTCCGAGCAGCCGGGATCGTCCGACTGGGTCAGAAGGGCAGTCTGGTGACGTATGCCGTCACGGAGGTCCCCGCAGACGAGCGCTCGGACATCATCACGGCATACCGAAAGAAGGCAGGGCGCGAGGTGAACGGGTACTGGAAGAAGCTGCCGGAAGACACCGACCACCCGACGTTCAGGCTGACCCCGAGCTGAGCCGCGGTGAGCTGTGGTGACGGGAACAGGCTGAAGACATGGGCGAACCTGATGAGGGCCGGCTGGAGGACGTCGACAGGGACGACGAACTGCCGCGGCGGTCGTCCGGGCTGACCCTCCTCGGGCTTCTTGGNNTTGGTGGCGATGTTGCTCGGTCAGCTCACCGCTCCGGACCCCCAGCCACGGCCCCCCACAGCAGTGGCCTCCACCACCGCCACCGACCAACCGACTGGCCCGGCACCGGAACAAGCCAATCGGCGTCGAGTCGCTCACGAGGTGTCTGGTGCCGCTGGGCGCCTTGACCTTGGGCGACCATCTGCGACTCCCCGGGTGGGCGATCGAACACTGGGACTGCGATGCCCTGACGCTGGGACCCTGGTCGGTGATCATTAGGGCCGCAGATGGTCACTTTGCCTCCAAGAGCGCCGTGGTGATCTACCCCTTCCCCGGTCAGCCCGGTCCACTCGACACGACTGTCGCGACGCCGCGAGGTGGCAAGTGGAACGCCGGATCCCGGTCCCTGGTCTGGCCCATCAACGAGGGCTACAACGCCAAGATCGTCGGAGACCTCGGACAGACGCAGCTCGCCGACCTTGCCACCCGGATCACGATCCAAGAGGGCAGACCACGCTTCTCGCCAGTGGACGGGTTCGCCGCAACGACCGTGACCACCTACCGGCCCCCGGCTGTCCACCAGCTCAGCTACCAGGCTGTGGAGCTGGAACAGGCGGGCGGACTCGGAATCGACGTGATCTGGACAGCAGTCATGTCGGGCGCGGGCGCTGAGGCCCAGGCATTCGAGGATGGTGCGAGGCCGGCGGGACTCGTGCGTGGCAAGCCGGCGATCTTCACCGCCAACCCGTACCCGCCGCGGTATTCCTTCGCCACCGGCCAGAACTCCGGCGCCCTGGTCTGGGAGTCCGCTCGCGACGAGGTGACCTGCATCGGCTACGACGGCTCCGCGACGGCGAAGGAGACGATCGAGGTGCTGCGCGCACTGGCAGACAAAGGCAAGCTGCTGTTTCCGGCCCAGTGGCTGAGCAGGGACCCCTCTCCGGGCGGCTGATGAGTCCACACGAGGCGATCCGCAGCGCCCTAGGATGCAGGAATGACGCGCCACGACCCGGTCCTCATCAGTGGTTGCTCGTCAGGCATCGGTGCCGCCACCGCCGAGATGCTGGTCCGGGCCGGGCACACGGTCTACGCGACGGCCCGACGGACAGAAACCTTGGCCGGTCTCGAAGCGTTGGGTTGCCACGCTCTGGCACTTGACGTGACATCAGAGGACTCGATGATTGCGGCCGTGGAGGCGGTCGAGGCAGACCACGGCAAGGTCGGCACGCTGATCAACAACGCCGGTTATGGCGAGTACGGGCCCATCGAGGAGGCCGACCTCGACCGCGTGCGGACCATGTTCGAGACCAACGTGTTCGGGCTCGCCCGACTCACCCAGCTCGTCCTGCCTGCGATGCGTCGGTCCCGTTCCGGCCGGATCGTCAACATCGGCTCGATGGGCGGACGGATCACCTTCCCCGTCGGAGGTTTCTACCACGCGAGCAAGTACGCCGTGGAAGCGATCAGCGACGCCCTCCGGGTCGAGGTCAAGCCGTTCGGGATCGACGTCATCCTCGTGGAGCCGGGACTGATCCGCACCAACTTTGAGAGCCGCGTCAACGAGAGCCTCGAGATGGCGACACCCCCGCACGGTGAGGACACGGCATACGCGGATCTGTTGGCAGCCAGCAACAAGAACACGACCGGCGGCTATGCGAACGACTTCATGACGACAAGTCCCGAGGCGGTGGCCGCGCTGATCCTCAGGGCGGTCGAGTCCGCCCGGCCGCGTTCCCGCTATGTCGTCACCTCCGCAGCAAAGGCCCTGATCAATCTGAGACGCTTTGGCGGCGACCGGGTGTGGGACGCGACGATGCGGAGCCGCTATGGCCTCTGACCCGCGGATGGCACCGAACTCGTAGCAACCGTGCGACAGTTGGAGAGCAGATGACGCTCGCACCGTATGACGCGCTGCGCCGGATCGCGTACCTGCTCGAACGTTCTCGTGCCGGTACGTACCGCGTCCAGGCGTTCCGCGGCGCAGCGGCCACGGTGCTCGCCACCGACCCGGCCGACCTGCAGTCGCGCGCGACCGCGGGCACGCTGACGGACCTGCCGGGCATCGGCTCAGCGACGGAAGCGGTTATCCGGGAGACCTTGGCCGGTGAGATCCCGGCATACCTGAAGTCGTTGGAGGACAACGCAACCCGGCCCCTCGTGGCGGGCGGGCTCACAGTGCGTGCGGCGCTGCGTGGCGACCTGCACGCGCACTCGGACTGGTCCGACGGCGGATCCTCGATCCAAGAGATGGTCGTGACGGCGATGGACCTGGGGCACGACTACATGGTGCTGACTGATCATTCGCCGCGTCTGAAGATCGCGAACGGCCTTTCGACAGAACGGCTTTCAAGGCAACTGGGCGTCATCGAAAGCATCAACTCGGCAGTCGGTGACTTCCGCCTCCTCAAAGGCATCGAGGTCGACATCCTCGACGACGGCTCGTTGGACCAAAGCACGGAGATGCTCGCGAAGCTGGACCTGCGAGTGGCGTCGGTGCACTCCAAGCTGGCGATGTCGGCGGCGCCCATGACCCGCCGGATGGTGGCCGCCGTCGAGAACCCGCACACGAACGTGCTCGGGCACTGCACCGGGCGTCTCGTCGAAGGATCGCGGGGCACCCGGGACCAGAGCTCCTTCGACGCGACGGCGGTGTTCGAGGCCTGCGCCGCGCACGGGGTCGCGGTGGAGATCAACGCGCGCCCCGAACGCTGCGACCCACCCGATGAGCTGGTCACCCTGGCGATTGAGGCGGGGTGTCTCTTCTCGATCGACAGCGACGCCCACGCGCCCGGGCAGCTGGACTTCCAGATCTACGGATGCGCCCGAGCCGAGCGGCTCGGCGTGCCGATCGAGCGAATCGTGAACACCTGGGAGGTGGATCGGCTGCTCGCTTGGGCAAACCGGGCATGAGGCTGTGCTGGCTTTGGAGATTCCGCACACTCTCCCCTATGCTTCCCTAGTCCTCGACGGACTCGAGCTGCTGCTCGCTAGCGGCGAGGGGTCCGGGTGAGCACAGATGATTCGGGTCCCCATCGTCTAGCGGCCCAGGACTCCGCCCTTTCACGGCGGCAGCACGGGTTCGAATCCCGTTGGGGATACGTAGTAAGGCCTTACCCAAGGCCCCGTAGCGCAGTTGGTTAGCGCGCCGCCCTGTCACGGCGGAGGTCGCCGGTTCGAGCCCGGTCGGGGTCGCTCATTCGTGCCCGTTCCACTTAGCATCATGCAAGGCTTCACCCAAGGCCAGGTAGCTCAGTTGGTACGAGCGTCCGACTGAAAATCGGAAGGTCGGCGGTTCGACCCCGCCCCTGGCCACCAGCGTAAACCGCAGGTCAAACCGCGTCTGACCTGCGGTTTTGTTGTTTCCGAGGCCTTGCCCGCGGGACCGGTGAGTGGCCTTGATTGACCGGTAGATACCCCTATTCGCCGGGAGATGTTGCACGAGATGTTGCACGGAGCTTCGATCCGAAAGCTCTGGCGATGTGATGCCCAAGGTCTGCTGCCATGGGCACGGCCGGCGGCTACTCATTGGGGCGAAGCCGACCCTCGATCGCGATCACGAGCGGCGCTCAGGGCGGCCACGACTTCGCCCAACGGCGGCACACCCGACAGCCCTGCCGGGGTGACGTGTACGCGACAGGCCACGGCCGGGCTCTGGCCCGGGACGCCGAACAGGTCGACGCCGTCGATGAGGATCGTTGGCGAACCCACAAACGCCCGCTCCTGAGCCTGTTCCTGGTTGGCAATCACCGTTGTGCGGACGGACTGCACCGTCAGGCCCATCCGCTCGAACGGTAAGCGCAACGCCGACAGTGAGCCCGACTCGTTCGGACAGGCCGGCACGACAAGAAGTTCCACATCCAAAAGCTCATCCTGCTCACGCCGAAGCCGTCACGGAAACGCGGGTGGCCGGCGCAACTGACCTCTATTCTGGTCTCGCCGTCCTGAGCGCGGGCGCAAACATCCAGCCCGGCCGTGATGCATCCCGGGGACGTCGAGCGTCGCTTGGGAGAGCTGGGTGTGGATCGCCTCGCCGCTGACCTGGTGCTCGCCATGAAGGACTACCCAGGTCACGCGAGTCGACGGGGGAACTCGACCCCAACCTTCTGATCCGTAAC
>PKWT01000041.1 GCA_003132125.1 Micrococcales bacterium
CGACCGTACGTGACACTCTAGGGCGCCACAACCCCCAACCGCGCCCAAAACAGCCGCTCGGCGGCGGTCATCTGACCCAGGGCCACAGGTTCGGCGTGGCGAGCGGTGGCCAGGGCCACAGGTCCGGCTGACCGTGTCGCAGCCAGGCCCACACGCCGAGCCCCGCTCCGAGGAGGAAGAAGGCCCCAACGACGAGCTCCTCGGCCGCCGTCCTGCCCGGTGCCATGCCCCTGATCAAGCTGCGGGACCCGCGCCGCAGGGACGCGCCACCGGGCCCCCACCAGGCCAGCAGCAGGCCGATGAGGCCTCCCACGACGATCGGCAGCGACCTGCCGGGCTGAGGTTGGCCGCCGGACCAGGGCATGAGCGCCAGCGCTGCGGAGAAGGTCGAGGCGACGGCGACGGCCGCGGGGAGAAGCAGGGCGATGACCGTTGCGGAGGCGGCGATGACGAGGTGCCATGGGCTGATGACAATCGCGAGGGGGACGTCGCGGCGGCGCCACCCATGCTCATGACGGCGCCGCACCAGCGAGGTGACCGAACGGTCAGCGAAGCGGGCCCACCACGACCACACGATGATCAGCGCGGCGGCAACCAGGGGCCAGGCCGCGGCCACGCCCAGCACTCCCGTCATCAACGCCAGCAGGGTTCCGATGCGAGCCGGCCGTCCGATCCGGGGGTCTGGCTGGCCTGGGCCGACGTCCAGGTCTTCCTCCCAGTCCTGCTCCTCCCAGTCCTGCTCCTGGTCCTCGGCCGTGTCCGCGTCCTGGTCCGGACGGAGGTCCCACAGCTCGTCGTCCAGCGCGGGCGCGGGCTCGGCGTTGAGGAGGGGGAACGAGACGGGGAAGGAGAGCGTCGCCGGCGCGCCCACGGCATACCGGTCCAGGGCGTCGACGATCTCGTCCGCGTGGGGACGCACCCCGGCGATCGGCGAGAGGGCGGCCTGAAGCAGCGGCGCCAACAGGGGGTCCACCCCCGAAAGGTCCGCCTGCCCACGGCGGACGCGGTCGAGAACCACGTCCATGGGCCCGCGTCCGAACGGCGGAGCGCCCGATGCCGCGAACGCGAGCGTGGCGGCCCAGCCCCACCAGTCCGTGGCCTCGGTGACCGGCGCGCCCTCAACAACCTCCGGCGACAGATAGCCCGGCGTCCCCATCACCAGTCCGGTCATCGTCAGCCGGATGTCGTCGGCAAAGTGAGCGATGCCGAAGTCGATGACGACCGGATCACCATCAAGGAGAAGGACATTCGCGGGTTTGAGGTCCCTGTGGATGACGCCGGCACCATGGATCGCCTGCAAGGCCTGCGAAAGCCCGCGACCCAGCCGGAGCAGCGACTCAGGCTTCAGCGCCCCGTTGTCGGAGACGACCCGGTCGAGTGACGGGCCGGGCACGTACCTGGTCACGATGTAGGGCCGAAGTCCCTCAGTGTCGGCATCGAGAACGGCCGCGACACGAGCGTCCTGCACCCGGGCCAACGTCTGGACCTCGCGGGCCAGACGGCTGCGCGCCTCGCTGTCGTGGGCGATGTGCTCGCGCAGGACCTTGATGGCCACCGCACGCCCGGACTGGTCGAGGGCGAGGTGCACGACGCCCATGCCGCCCTCACCGAGCTGCTCGACCAGCCGGTATGGGCCGATCCACTGCGCGGGAACGGGCAGGAATCGGCCCGCTTCGCCGTCCCGCTTCAGCCCCGCCGTCATAGCCCTACGGTATGCCGTGACGACGGCTTCTCGGCGCAGCCGGACGCCCCCGGCGCCCTTGGTGTCCCCGCCCGCGAACCCGTCAGGGCTGGATGAGGTGGGCTACTGCGGGATGAGGTCGGCTACTGCTGGATGTAGTCGACCAGGTGATCCCGTTCGGTCTGGAGCTCGGCGATCCGCCACTTGACGATGTCTCCGATGCTGACGATCGCCACCACGTGGCCGTCGGTCACGACCGGGACGTGACGGATGCGACGCTCGGTCATGGTGACGGCCAGGTCCTCGATGCCGTCCTCGGGGGTGCAGGTCTGCACCTCGCTGGTCATGATCGTTGCGACCGTGTGGTCGAGCAGACCCGCGCCCTCGGTGCGAAGGTGGCGCACCACGTCTCGCTCGCTGACGATGCCAGTCACCGTCTCGCCGTCATCGCTGACCACGAGGGCGCCGATCTTGTGCTCCTCCAGGATCTCGAGAAGCTGCTGAACGCTCGCGTCGGAGCGAACCGTCACCACAAGGTCGCCTTTACGCCGAATCACGTCTGAGATGCGCATACCACGACCGTAGTCATCCCCCGCCGCTCTCGCCAGAGGATGACGGGTCCGGAGCACGGCAACAACGGGTCTCGGTAGGCTGGGGACTCACCCCGAGACAGGAGCTGGTTGCGCGTGACCCTTGCTGGACCGACGTTTGATCTGGTGGTTGCCGCAAACCGCCTCCCCGTTGACCTCGTCATCGATGCCGATGGCGAGAGCACCTGGGAACGCAGCCCGGGTGGTCTGGTGTCGGCCATGGAGTCGGTCATGGAGGGCCGCAAGGCGGCGTGGGTCGGGTGGGCCGGAGAGTCCGGCGAGGCCCCCGAGCCGTTCCACCAGGGGGACCTGTATCTCCGCCCGGTGGGCATGACGGCGGCCGAGATCCA
>PKWT01000307.1 GCA_003132125.1 Micrococcales bacterium
GGGGCTGAACGCGGAGAAAGTATACCTTTCTGCGGGCGCCGGGGCTGGCGACAGCACGCCAGAAATCGACGCACTCACCGTTACCGACCCCCCGTGTTTCGGACAGTCTTGTGAGGCACCGGCGGGTGCCATGGCTCTGATGGTGCCCGCACACGCGGGCCTCGAACATGGACACGCGCTGTCTCAACCGTGGGTGTCTCACCACGAAGGAAGTGAGACATATGGCGTCACCGTTGGACGCCCCATCACCGGACGCACCTCCGGACGGCCTATACGGACACCGCCCCCCGCGGCACCACCGCTGGCCTGCGGCATCACCCTAGGTCGTTCCCCAACTGCGATTCGAACGCGCGCTGTATCGGGTAGATGGGTGCGTTCAGATGACGCGCCAACGGGCACCATAGTGCGGGTGCCACCGGTCCGATGCACCGCCACCGAGCCCCCGGGTCAAGGGAGCTCGACAAACTGATGAGGACGTTGCGGTCCGGGAGCCATCGTCGCGATGTCGGCTACCGTCAGCGCCGTCTGCCTAATTCACGTAGCCAATTCGGCGGCTACCGGGTCCGGCGCGAGTGGCAGGTCGAGCCGGACGCGAGTCGAGCCGGGACGGCTCGAAACGTCTAATGCGGCACCTATTAGGCTGGCGCGTTCCTGCATTCCCGCCAGCCCAAGGCCGCCCTTTCGGGCGTGCGCGGGGTCGAATCCGCAGCCGTCATCGATCACCTCTAGGCAAAGTGGGTTTGGGTTGTAGGCGAGACGGACCACGACCCGACTCGCGTGTGCGTGGTGTTCGATGTTGTGCAGCGCTTCCTGCGCGACTCGGAAGATGACGAGCTCCTGTAAGGGGTCGAGCCGCAGACGATCGCCTTGTTCCTCCAACTCAGTGCGGATCCCAGTGCGGTCGGCCAGGTCAGCGAGCAACCATTCCAGTGCGGGCACCAGACCCAGATCGTCCAGGACAGACGGGCGCAGGGCTCGGCAGAAGCGCCGGATGCCGTCAATGCACCGCAGCAGCGTGGCTTCAACCAGTTCGAGCTGTGCGGGCTCGCCCCTCCCAGCACGGATATTCTCCAAGGCTGTCTTGGCGACGACGAGCTCCTGCACGGTTTCGTCGTGCAGCTCGCGAGAGAGACGAGACCGTTCTTCCTCCTGCGCCCCCAGCGCGAGCCCGATGAACCTTTTGAGCGAGGCCTGGACCTCTGCCAGTCGCCGGTTGGCGTCTTCCGCCGTCAGCTTCGCGCGCTGCTCCTTGTCGACGCGAATCGCGACCACGGAGCCCAGCAACACCAGGAATGCGAGTTCGGCAAGGACCCCGATCAGTTCTGCGCCGCGGTGCACCAAGATAATGTTGGGAGTCGTCAGCAGGCAGCACCACAGCCCGGTCGGTAGGGCGCCTTCGAAGCCGAAGTTCAGCGCCGCGTACAGGACCGGGATGAAGTAGATGGGGACCAAGTAGAGGTCGTTCCCATTTTGGACCACGCCCCTTCCTTCGATGATCGTGTGTGCCGCGGCGATGACCAGAACGAGCGACTGCACCACCCAGAAGCGGCGGTCGTGCAGTCGTTCTCGGAACCGCCGCCAGAACAAGTCAGTCCCGGGAACCATCCGGCAGCTCGACCTCCTCCAGGCGCAACAGCCCCGCCTTCACAGCGAAAACCACCGCCTCGGTCCGGGAACCCACCAGCAGCTTGCCGAAGATACTCCGCAGGTAGGACTCCACCGTTCGTACGCTCAGTCCCATGGACGTGGCGATCTCCTTGTTCGCGGCACCACGAGCTACCAACGTCAGGACTTCGGATTCTCGCTCGCTCAGGCGCTGCCATGACGCCGGTTGTTCTGCAGCGCGCAACCGGGGCAGGAGCCGTCCGAAGACCTTGCGAGCGACCTCAGGACTGAGAACCGTGTCGCCGGCGTGGGCGCTGTGCACCGCAGCCGCCAAATCGGGACCCTCCACGGTCTTGAGGAAGTAGCCGGCGGCCCCCGCCTCCACGGCCGCCTCGATGTACTGCACGTCGTCGTACACGCTCAGGATGATGACCGCCACCGTCGGGGCCTTCCGTTTGATTGCGCGGGTCGCCTCGATGCCGTTCTCGTCACCCATCGATATGTCCATGAGCACCACGTCGGGTGCCAGCAGAGCCACCATCTCTTGCGCCTGCCGGGAGTTCCCGGCCTCCCCGACAACCTCTAGGTCGGGGTCCTGCTCGTGGAGCCTTTGCCGGACTCCGGCCCGAAACAGCGGATGGTCGTCAACCAACAGGACCCGAATCCGGGGTGCCTGCTCTGGGAGGGCGGGCTGGTCGGGCGTGTCCCTATTCACTGCTTGCACCTTCGCCAATCAACAGGTCGCCTCCCACCGTTCTTGAGCCGGTTCGGTTGCTTTGGCGGAGACGATAATCCCTACTAAGGTCCCGCGAAGAAATAGTGGCCAGCCGCTGTCGTGTTGGCCGGTTCCAGAGTGCAGTCCGCACTCGCCATGGAAGTCGTGCCGTAGCAATGGTAGCGCGGCGATGTTGCGCTAAGGCCGGTCGGCCACCGAAGATGCCCCACCGCGATCGCCATGGATAGGTGGAAACACCGGTGCCTGCTCGCACGGTGGAAACACCGGGGCTCGCACGGTGTCACCGCTGATGTGGAAGGCGCTGCTCCGCGCAGAGGATGTGATCAGCCCACTGTCTGGGCCCGTGAGTTCCTCGCTGACTTGGGGGAAGCTCGCGGCAGTAGCAACGAAAGAGGCCGATGGTGAGGATCCAAGAAGAGGTAGCTGAAGCCACTGACGAGGACTATTGCTCGATTAGTTGGGCGCGATGGGCGACGCCCCGGCGTCTGATCGTTTTCCTGATCGCGTGGTTGATGGGCTTCGCGCTGCTGACCTTGTTCCGATCCAACCCGTTCCAGGCCGAAGTCAGCGCGGGGGCAACCCCCTCTTACGCCAAAGTGATGTTGTTGCACGGGCTGCTGATCGGGATGGTGGGGCTGTTCGCCCTGTTGACCCTGCAGGTGTTTAAGGTCCGTTCGATGCACGTCCGCGTCTGGATCAGCGCCGGCGCGGTGGTCGCCACGGTCCTCGCATCGGTTGGTGGGATCTTTGACACCAAGATCCCGGGTGACGAGATTGCGCTGTGGACCCAGGTCTTGGGGTTCTTCGCTCTGGACGAGATCTTGATTCTGATGGTCTACGCCATCGTGCGCGAATACAAGCGCGGTGTCTTGGTCGCCGGGCGGCTGCCGGTCGTGGTCGCTGCCCTGGCTGCCGCATCCATGTTCGGGGCCGCGACTATGGGCCATATTGCCGGCTGGCTGGTGGAGTTCGGGGAGGCCCCGGGTTTCGTGGCCTCCTACCGCAGATTCGCCGGGTTCAAGACGGTCGATGACTGGAACGCAGCTCTGATGGGCTCGCACTCCCATGAGATGGCCGTCTCCGCGATGGCCCTGGTCCTGACCTTGGCCGCGGTTCAGTTCGGCTACAAGAATCTGATGGGGGCCAGCCGCAACGTGGCCCGGGTCGGGATGGGCATGATCGCCGTCGGTGTGGTGGGAACATCCGCGCTCTACCTGCTCGGAGGATTCAGCACCATCGCCGTGCCCGGCTTCCTGACGGACGGCCTTACCTTCACCAACGGCTCGATCCCCCCTGATGACCTGTTCGCCGGCGTCATGATGATGGGTGGCGGCATCATTGTCATGGCCGCGTTCCTGAAGTCTCTGGTGCACAGCCCAGTCCGCCTCGCGGCGGCGTGGGCATGGGTGCTGTCGTTCGCGACGGTGGCCGTGGCCGGGTACGCGATCGAGGTCAACACGGCCAACTTCTTCGGCGCAGGGGACCCCAAGGCCAAGGGCGCCGCCAACGACGCGGTATTCACCTGGATGCACCAGGACATCGGCCTATTCTTGCTGCCGACCATTCTTGCGGTCATGCTTGCCGTGGAGCTGCTGGTCAGCAGCAGAGCGCGGTCCAAGGTGATTGGCCTGGCGGCGATCGGCGGCACCACCCTGCTGTTCGTTGGGGGCATGGTGTGGGTGTTCGTCAACCCCGCCGTATACGGTCCGGGGTACCTCATCTCCACCGCCGGACTGCTCGTGGTGGGCGCAGCCCTGCTGGCCACCATCCATTACTCCTTTGTCGGGCGCCACCATCCTCAGACCAAGGCGGTCTCAAGCGGCGCAAAGCGCGCGCGCGCGGTCTCACTTCCCTGACAGCTCAGGAGTCGACGCGGGAAAAGTTGCGCAGACTAGGGGAATCGGCTGGGGTGAGCGATTCCCCTAGTTCTGTACCTAGTCGCCGTACTGGCAGCAACCGAGGCTCTCGCCAACTCGCCGCCGGATCGAGGAGTTCATGAGCAGGGAGGTCACAGCCCGGATGGGAACCAGCGCAGACGTCCCGCCGGTGTGGACGTCGGTGCTGGCGGTCATAGCCCATCCGGACGAAGCATCATCTGGTCTCGGCGCGATCCTGGACGCGTTCGTCTTCGCGGGTGCCAAGGTCGACGTGCTGTGCCTGACCCATGGCCAGGCTTGGACACTGCAGGGAGCCCCGGGAGACCTCGCCGCGCTCCGCG
Source organism: Micrococcales bacterium (assembly GCA_003132125.1). GTDB lineage: Bacteria > Actinomycetota > Actinomycetes > Actinomycetales > Dermatophilaceae > UBA4719. Next base: position 4,560 of record PKWT01000307.1, read on the forward strand.
GGGCTGAGCTGGCCTCGACGGCCGATGTGCTCGGCCCGGTTCGCGCCAAGATGTCAGTTGATGGGCTCAGCCCGATCCGCGCCAAAATGCAGGACTGGGCGGATGGGACTCTGTGCGAGGTGTGCCAGTCAAGGCTGGCCGCCGAGGTCGTCGTCGCCGCCGATTCCTGCCACCCTGACGGGCTGCTGGTCTTGGACACCGCTGCGGTGACCGGTCACTTCGAGCATGTAGCCACGTTAGCGGCGGCCATGCTGGCGGCCGAGACGCTCGACGCGCCGGTCCTGGGCTGGGCCCTTTCGGAAGCAGTCGCGGCGCAGCTGAAGCAGGAGTCCCGCGCCGACCTCATCGGTCGCCAGGGCGAGGATATTGACTTGCGTATGAGCTTCGAATACGCCCGGCAGCGCCTGGCCAGCCACGCCCTTCAGGGCCTTGCCGTGCCCGGCAGCGCCCGGTGGCGCCTGCTGGAGCTGCTCGCCGACGGAGGAAGCTTGCGCTGGCTGCGACCGCCCGGCTTGAGGCGGTCAAGGCCCCTGCGCTCGTCCTCGAAACCGGCGAACCGTTGCCGTTCGTGCCCCACGACGACACCTGGGTGCTAACTCGTTCCTAGCCAAGACTTTTGGTGCCGGCCTGTGCTGCGATCACCCGGGGAATCCGGGAGCAGATCTCGCGAAATCCCACGATGGCCTGCACCTGGTGTCCGGCGGCCCGAAGTTGGTCGACGGCCTCATCGACCTCACTGCACGGCGATCCCGCTACGGAACGACGAAAACCATGTTTGTGCCAGGCTGCGCAGCCTCCGCCAGTGCCCGTAGGCCGTTGGTGTCTCGGTGATCGCGTCCGCCACGCGCAGTTGAAGAATGGCCGAGATCACTAGCCGCTACGACTTATGTCGACTGCCGGATGACAAGCTCGGCTGGCAGGATCGTCACGTGATCGACCGGCTCGCCCGCGATCCGCTTCACCAGCACCTCGGCCATGGTGGCGCCGAGCCTGACGGACGGCTGGTGCACCGTGGTCAGTGGCGGCGCGGTGGTCATGGCGTAGTAGTCGTCGTCGAAGCCGACGACCGCGATGTCGTCGGGGATGCTCAGCCCGGCCTCCAGGATGGCCGAGTACGCCCCGCCTGCCATCTGGTCGTTGGCGGCAAAGAGCGCGTCGATGGGCACCCCACGCTCGAGCAGGCGGCGCATGGCCTCCGTCCCCGACTGTGGCGCGAAGTCGCCGAACTCCACGAGCGACTGGTCGAGGCCGTGGGCCGCCATGGCCTTCCGCCAGCCGGCCAGCCGGTCCACCCCTGGGGGCATGTCCTGTGGGCCGGCGATCGTGGCGATCGAACGGCGACCCTGGTGGATCAGGTGCAAGGTGGCGCGCTCTGCGGCCGCCACGTTGTCGACATCCACGAAGTAGCTGCCCGGCTTGCTCTTGTTCAGGGGGCGTCCACCAAAGACGATCGGGAGCGAATGACCAAGGTGTGCGTAGGAGTGGTCCCCACTGTGGTGGGAGACGACCAGGGCGCCGTCCGCGTTGCCGCTCATCAGGTAGCGGCGGGTTTTGTCGGGGTGCGTCTCCGAGGCGATGAGCATGTTGAGGGTGTAGTCGGTGTCGGCCAGGTACAGCGCCACGCCCTGGACGATGGAGGCGAAGAACGGATCGGCGAACACGCGCGCGGTGCTTTCGGGCACGACGAGCGCGATCACCTGAGTGCGCCGGGTCGCGAGCGAGCGGGCGGCACGGTTGGGCACGTAGTTGAGCTGGGCGATGGCGGCCGTGACCGTCTCGACAACCTCGGGCGTGACCTTTGGCGATCCGTTGACCACGCGGGAGACCGTGGCGCGCGAGACCCCGGCCAGTGCGGCCACGTCCTCGAGAGTCGGCACCGGGCGGTTCGCCTGCTGCTCGGTCGTCATCGTTGGCCTCCTGTCGCGGGTTCGCCGAGGTTCGGCATGGAACGCTTCGCTGAAGAGATTATGCGGGCGTATTCGCGGCCGCTGTCCTTGATGGTGCGCGCCTGGGTGTCGTAGTCGACGCGAACGATGCCGAAGCGCTTGTCGTAGCCCCAGGCCCACTCGAAGTTGTCGAGCAGGGACCACACGAAGTAGCCCCGGATGTCTGCGCCGTCTGCGATCGCATCTCCAACGGCCTGGACGTGGTCGACGATGTATTTCGTGCGCTCCACGTCGTGCACGTGTTCGTCGTCGCTGACGATGTCGTCGTACGCTGCGCCGTTCTCGGTGACGTACAGGGGCGGGAGGTTGTCGTACTCCTTGCCGAGGCGCACCAGCAGCCGGCGAAGGCCAAGGGGGTTGACCTCCCAGCCCATGGCAGTCCGCGGCAGGCGCCTCGTCGGGAAGGTCACGTACTCGCTGCCGATGAACGGCGAGCTGGTTGGTCGGTCGGTCGGCACGAGTCCGGGCTCGGCGTCGGCGGACAGCGGATGTCCGCTGACGTTGTCGTCGTGATAGTGGTTGACGCCGAGGAAGCCGACCGGCGCCGCGATGACCGCTAGGTCACCGTCCTGCACCAGGTCGGCAAGTCCATATTCTGCGACATCTTCGAGCAGGTCGGCCGGGTAGGCGCCGCGCAGGATGGGGTCCATGTACATCCGATTCGACAAGGCGTCGATGCGGCGAGCCGCCTCGAGGTCGACAGGATCGCTGGGGTCGTTGGGGTCGTTGGGCACAGCGTTGGTCAGGTTGAGCGTGATTCCAAGCCTCAGCTCCCGTGACTGCTGCATGCCGCGCTCGCGCAGGGCGCGCACGGCGAGCCCATGCGCGAGGTGCTGGTGGTGCACGGCGGCGAGGGCAGCGCGTGGGTCGCGCATGCCGGGGGCGTGCTCGCCGGACGCGTAGCCGATGAGCGAGGAGCAGAGCGGCTCGTTGAACGTCGTCCAGTGCGTGACGCGATCGCCCAGTGCCTCGTGGACAGCCACGGCGTAGTCGAGAAAGCGGAACGCGGTGTCGCGGTTGGCCCAGCCGCCACTCTCCTGCAGGGACTGGGGCAGGTCCCAGTGATAGAGCGTGAGCCAGGGCAGGATGTCCGCCTCGAGCAGCTCGTCGACAAGGCGGCTGTAGAAGTCAAGCCCCGCCCGGTTGACCGTTCGATCGCCAGGTTTGACCCGCGCCCAGCTCGTGGAGAACCGGTAGGAGTCGAGGCCGAGCTGTTTCATGATCGCCACGTCGGCGGGCATCCGGTGGTAGTGGTCCACCGCGGTCTCGGGCGTGTCGCCCCGAGCGATCGCGCCTGGCATGCGCGCGAAGTGGTCCCAGATGGAGTCCTCTTTGCCGTCCTCGTGGGCCGCGCCCTCGATCTGGGCGGCAGCAGTCGCGGATCCCCAGAGGAAGCCGTCCGGCCAGACTGCGTCTCGGTAGTTGATTGCGTTTCGGTTGGAGTTCACGATCAGCCCTTCACCGCTCCGGCCATGATTCCGGAAATGAGTTGCCTACCCGCGACCACAAAGAGGATCAGCAGCGGCAGGGTCGCGAGCACCGCGCCTGCGAGGACGACCGAGAAGTCGACGTAGCGCGCGGACTGCAGCTGGCTCAGCGCCACCTGCAGGGTCGGGTTCTGCGGCGCCACGATCATCGGCCAGAGGAAGTCCGTCCACGCCATCATGAAGGTGAACAGCGCGAGGATCGCCATGGCCGGGCGTGCGGCCGGCACCGCGACGTGCCAGAACGTGCTGATCGTGTTGGCGCCGTCGACGCGCGCGGCGTCGATGAGCTCATCCGGGATGACATCCACCAGGTACTGACGCATGAAGAACACGCCGAACGCGGTGACGAGGGTCGGGATGATGATGGCGCCGACCGTGCCGGTCCAGCCGAACTGCCGCATGAGGATGAACAGCGGGATGATGCCCAGCTGGGTCGGGATGGCCATGGTCGCCACCACGAACACCATGAGCGCATTGCTGCCCCGGAACCGCAGCTTGGCGAAGGCGTAGCCAGCCAGCGTCGAGAACGTCACGACCGAGATCGTGATGACACTCGAGACGATGATGCTGTTGAGCAGTGCCTGCCAGAACGGGATGGTGTCGAACACCTCGGCGACGTTCTTCCAGAACTGCCCGCCCGGCAGCAGTGGCGGCCAGTCCTGGGAGAGCACGGAGGTCGGGCTCGAACCCACCACGAAGGACCACCAGAGCGGGTATGCGCCGCCGAGCATGAGCGCGATCAGGATGCCGTAGGTCAGGAAGCCGGGCCGGCGGCTCATACCCATCGGCTTGCGTTTCCGCGCTCTCGCGTCTGTGGTGGTCATTGTGTGTCCGTGGTGACTGTGTGCGTGTGGGCTGGGTCCGTCTCGGCGATGCCCGCATCGGCGGTGTCGGGGCTGGCCGTGACCGTGCTGGGCGTGGGCGTCCCGGGTGTCTGGAGCTTGCGCTTCGCGCGCTTGGAGACGACCCGGGAGTCCGCCGACGCGATCCGTCTCGAGATCAGGAAGTTCACCAGCCCGAACATCACGATGATGAGGAACAGGATCCAGGCGATCGCGGCGGCCCTGCCGAAGTTCTGTCGCTGGAAGGCCATCTCCCACAGGTAGAGCACGGTGGTCTGGAACTGCCGGTGGGCGCCTCCGCCGGTGACGCTCGCGGCGTCATAGAGGCGGGGCTCGGTGAAGATCTGCAGGCCGCCGATGGTTGAGGTGATGATGACGAAGATCATCGTGGGACGGATGCTCGGCAGCGTGATGGAGAAGAAGCGACGCACGCTGCCAGCCCCGTCCAGCTCAGCCGACTCGTAGAGGTCACGCGGCACGGCCTGCATCGCCGCGAGCAGGATGAGCGCGTTGTAGCCCGTCCAGCGGAAGTTCACCATGTTCGCGATGGCCAGATGGCTGGGGAGGGTGTCCAGCTTCCAGGCGATCGGGTCCACGCCGATGAGGGCGAGGAGGTGGTTCACCAGACCGCCCTCCGGACTGAACATGCTCGAGAAGATGAGGGCCACGGCGACGGGGGTCACGACATACGGAATCAGAACGCTCATCCGCCAGAACGTCCTGGCGCGCAGGTTCTGGTCGAGCACAACCGCGATGAAGGTCGCCGCGATGACCTGAGGGACACTGGAGAGCAGGAAGATACTGATCGTGTTGAACAGCGAGTTCCAGAAGAGCTCGTCGTGGAGCTCCTTGACGAAGTTGCCGAAACCCACCCACTGCCCCGGCCCGCTCAGCAGGTTCCAGTCGTTGAGCGAGACGACGAAGGTGTAGACGAGGGGGAACAGACCCACGGTCGCGAAGAGCAGGAAGAACGGCGCGACGTAGATGTAGGGGGAGTACTTGAGGTCGAGGCGGCCGAGCTTGTGCTTGAACGTGAGGCCGGCGCGGCGATCGGGTCGGCCCGCCGGCGGTGATGTTCGGGCCTGTTGGCCGAGTGTGCTTGTCATGCCGACTTTCTTCCACGAGTTGAGGCCCCCGAGTATGGGTTCAGGGGCCTCAACCGGTTGGGAGCTACTTGTTGACGACCAGCTGGTCGAGCAGCTTCATGGCGTCGTTCCAGGTCTGCGTGCCCGACTTGCCCTGATCGAGGGCGATCGCGGACGGGCCGAACACCTGGTCCTGGATGGTGGAGTCATCCGGACCCTTGAACTGGGCCTTGATTCCTTCGGCACGCTTGCTCAGGATGGCCGAGACGGGAGCGCTGTTGAAGAAGGCCGACACACCGGTCGCAGCTGCGAGCGACGGATCGGTCTGCGCGGCGACAACGCTCGGGAACGGGCCCTGTGCCTTGAACGCGGCGATCTCCTGGTCCTTGTCGGTCAGCCAGGCGGCCAGGTCGGCGGCCTCCTTCGGGTGCTTCGACTGCTTCGGAACGGTCAGGAACGACCCACCCCAGTTGGCTGCTCCACCGGGGAAGACGTCGGCGAAGTCCCAGCCTGCGGTCGCGCCCGTGGCGTCTCCGCCTGCGGTCTTGACCTGGCCCTGAACAACGCCGAGCATCCAGCCGGGGCACATGAAGGTGGCGAACTTGCCGTCGGTGAACGACTTGCCCTTGTTCCAGTCCCACTGAGTCTGCTTGGCCGACAGTCCGGCTGCATCGGCGGCGGCGAGCTGGGCCCAGCGGACCTTGAGCTCCGGGTTCTCCTTGACGTTGAGCTTGCCATCGCTGGTGTAGTAACCCTCAGGAAGCTGGTTCACCATCGCGTTCCAGATGAAGCCGGACTGGTCGAACCAGGCCTTGCCGGTCTTCTTCTGGTAGTCGGCGCCCACGGAGAAGTACTTGTCCCAGGTGGCGCTTGTGCCGCCGAGGAGCGTGGCAACCTCAGCGCGGTCGGTCGGTAGGCCGGCTGCCTTGAACAGCTTGCTGTTGTAGCACAAGCCCATCGGACCAATGTCGGTCCCGTAGCCGATGATGCGGCCGTTTTTGTCGGTCCCCTGAGCGAGTTTCCACGGCACCCAGCGGTCCTTGATCTTGTCTGCGCCGAAGTCCTTGAGGTTGTTGAACTTGTCGGAGACGTTCTGTATCGCCCCGAGCCAACCCTCCTCAACTGCGAGGACATCGGCGAGGCCACTGCCTGCCGCGATCTTGGTGAAGGCATCCGTGCGGGCGTTGCCGCCGGTGTCGATGTTGTTCGCCTTGATGGTGATGCCCGGGTGGGCGGCTTCGTACGTCTTGTACAGCCCGTCCAGGCCCATGCTGCCGAACGTCGTGACGGTCAAAGTGACCGGACCAGGACTGCTGCTGCTGGTGCTGCCAGTGTTACCGGATGAACATCCGGCAGCAATGAGAGCGAAGGATGCTGCGCCGGCGACGGCGGAGACCACCTTGGTGCGTCGTGAAAGGTTCACGGTCACTCCCTTGTCTGCGTTGGACATAATATTGGGGAATGAGAGCGCTCTCTTTGGGTGTGAGAGCGCTCTCACACCTCTATGTTTGCAAGTTACCACGCGCGCAGGTGGGCGACAATGGCCTTGCCGAACAGATGCCAAAGTGCAACCTGATCGCGTGGGACTGACTCCGGCCGCCGATCTCTATGCGCTGGCGCGGACCCCGGCGGCGTCCGCTGAATCCGCACGGAAGTTGTCGGGGGGCGAGACGTTTGTTCACCATTGAAGAGTTCGAGCTTCCCTGACCTAGTGCCAGCACCTTGAAGCAACTCCCAGGCAGGGATGCGCAGCCGGTGCAGTTGTGTCCCAAGTCGGATCCTTTGCGGACACCCGTTGACCGGGGTGGGCCGATTCCCCAATCTGGTCGGCGGCCCAGCAGGTCCTGCCACAGGCGCGACCCTCCACCGTTGCCGACGTGCATAACCATGCATAGACACAGCCCGGCCAAACTACCGGATGTCTGCCGCGATCCGCGCGGGTGGACGACATGCGTCATTCCTCCTTTCGGCATGCGGGCGACCG
>PKWT01000457.1 GCA_003132125.1 Micrococcales bacterium
GGGACCACACGAAGGAGATGCGGGACCTCAGGAAAAGGGGTTGAGCCCCGGTCCATCGGTCGCGATATCGTGCAGCCTGTGACTGATCCGGACCCCAATCTCATGCTCTACGCAACTGGCCTGACCAAGAACTTCGGTGACTTCACCGCCGTCGACAGCATCGACTTTGCGGTGGAGCGGGGCGAGTCGTTCGGATTCCTCGGGCCCAACGGCGCCGGCAAGTCCTCGACCATGAAGATGGTCGGCTGCGTGTCCCCGGCGAGCGGCGGCGAGCTGCGGGTGTTCGGGCAGGACCCGGCCACCCATGGACCGCAGATCCGGGCGCGGTTGGGCGTCGTCCCCCAGAAGGACACCCTTGACGAAGAGCTGACGGTCCAGGAGAACCTTTGGATCTATGGTCGCTACTTCGGACTCTCCCGTAGCGAAGTCCGTTCTCGCACAACGGAGCTGCTCGACTTCGCGCAGCTCACGGATCGGGCAAAGTCCAAGGTAGAGCCGCTCTCCGGTGGTATGAAGCGGCGGCTGACGATCGCCCGTTCCTTGATCAGCCGTCCCGAGATCCTGCTCCTGGACGAGCCCACCACGGGTCTCGATCCCCAAGCGCGACATGTCTTGTGGGACAGGCTGTTTCGGCTCAAGCGCTCCGGTGTGACACTGGTCCTGACCACGCACTACATGGACGAGGCCGAGCAGCTGTGCGACCGGCTTGTCGTCATGGACCACGGCAAGATCGTGGCCGAGGGATCGCCGCGCTCGCTGATCACCGAGTACTCCACTCGTGAGGTCCTCGAGCTGCGTTTCGACACCGACGACCACGCACATCATGGCGATGCCATCGCGGGGATCGGCGAGCGCATCGAGGTGCTGCCCGATCGGCTGCTGGTCTACACCGAGGACGGCGATGCGGCTGCAGCCGCGGTGAACCAGCGGGGTGTCCAGCCGTTGTCCTCCCTCGTCCGGCGCTCGACCCTGGAGGACGTGTTCCTGCACCTGACCGGACGAACGCTGGTCGACTGATGAGCACATCGCTCAGCACGCCGACACCGCAGCCAACGCCCCGGTCGACGCCGCAACCACGGCAGACGACCCCCGCTCCCTGGCGTCCGGTCTTCGGATCCTGGCTCACGGCATACAAACGCACCTGGCGGGGGAGCATCTTCGGCCGTTTCGTCTCACCCGTGCTCTTCCTGTTATCCATCGGCCTTGGTCTGGGCAGCCTCGTCAACAAGTCAGCAGGAGGCGTCGACGGAGTCCCGTATCTGCAGTTCGTCGTGCCGGGATTCGTTGCCGCACAATCGATGTGGGTGGCAATGGGAGAGTCGGCCTACCCGGTGATGGGGGCGATCCGCTGGAACAAGAAGTACCACGCGATGCTCGCCACGCCCGTCGGCATCGACGACATCCTGCTCGGTCATCTGGGATATGTCGCGATGCAGATCACTGGAGCAACAGCCATCTTCATCGGGGTGGCCGCGCTGTTCGGGTCGTTCGGCTCGTGGTGGGTGCTGCTCTGCCTGCCGATCACCGTCCTGACCGGGATGGCCTTCGCCGTGCCGGTCTTCGCCTTCTCGGCCACACAAGAGGGCCCCGACAGCTTCAACATCCTGTTCCGGTTCATCATGACGCCGCTGTTCCTGTTCTCCGGCATCTTCTTCCCGGTCAGCCAGCTGCCGGCCGTCATCCGACCGATCGCATGGATCATGCCGTTGTGGCACGGAGTCGAGGCCGACCGCTCGCTGGCCCTCGGGTCGCCTGACGTTGCAGGCGTTCTGGGCCACACGGCATACCTGCTGGTCGTGATCGCTGTCGGCGGGTGGCTCGCGCGCCGTGCCTTCACCAAGAGGCTGCTCGTATGACGGCCGCGGCCCAGGCGCCTCCCTCGCCCACCAAAGGGCTCGCCTCGCGCATCGCGCGGGTGGTGCCGCTGCCCGCCGGAGCGGGGATGGCTCGCATCCTGGTGGAACGCAACATCATGAGCTTCCGGCACGGCTGGATCGCCCTCGTCACGGGCTTCGCCGAGCCGGTGTTCTACCTCTTCTCATTGGGGATCGGGCTCGGCGGGCTCATCAAGGTGGTGACTACAGATGGCGGTGAGTCGGTGCCCTATGCGAATTTCGTGGCACCCGCCCTGCTCGCCGCATCGGCCATGAACGGCGCAGTGTTCGACTCGACGTACAACGTGTTCTTCAAGCTCAAGTTCGCCAAGCTCTACGACTCGGTGCTGGCGACGCCGATGGGTCCGCGGGATGTGGCGGTCGGCGAGATCAGCTGGTCCCTGATTCGCGGAAGTCTCTATGCGGTGGCGTTTCTGCTGGTTGCCTGGCTCGTCGGCTCAGTGCACTCCTGGTGGGCGCTGTTGGCGCTGCCTGCGGCGACGTTCATCGGCTTCGCGTTCTCGGCGGTCGGCATGTTCGCGACCACGTTCATGCGTTCCTGGGTGGACTTCGACTACGTCACCCTGGCGATCCAGCCCATGTTCCTGTTCTCCGCAACGTTCTTCCCACTGGCGACCTACCCGGGCGCGGTGCAGTGGATCGTCCAGGCGACCCCGCTGTATCACGGCGTCGCTCTCGAGCGGGGTCTGATGCTGGGCGAGGTCGGGCCCGGGCTGCTGATCCACGTGGTCTACCTGGCGGTGCTGGGCCTGCTGGGGCTTTTCGGGGCCGCACGCCGGATCGAGAAGCTGCTCCTGTCCTGAGCTTCTGGGGGTCTGGGGAACGTCATCGGCGTGTCCTGCCGGCATTGATGGATGATCGAACATCTGTTCGGATATGTTGTCCCCATGGGTTGCTCCCGGCGCCCCGCCATCCACAGGCTCACGTCTGATGGATGTGGATGTCGGTGGTCGCTCCTAGCGTCTGACTCGACACGCATTGCACCACCGCATAGGTGTCGGTCGCAGGTAGACGGCGGACTCCTATACAGAGATGACAGGTGAAGGACATGGCTGAAGCAGATCGCGCGAAGTCGCTGGCAGCAGTGATGGCGCAGATCGAGAAGGCACACGGCAAGGGTGCGGTCATGCGGCTCGGCGACGAGGCCCGGGTGCCCATCGACGTCATTCCCACGGGGTCCATCGCCCTGGACATCGCGCTGGGCATCGGCGGGCTGCCACGAGGTCGTGTCGTCGAGATCTATGGTCCAGAGAGCTCCGGCAAGACCACGGTCGCGCTGCATGCGGTGGCCAGCGCCCAGAAGGCTGGCGGCATCGCGGCCTTCATCGATGCCGAGCACGCGCTCGACCCCGACTACGCGCAGAAGCTCGGCGTCGACACGGACGCCCTGCTGGTGAGTCAGCCCGACACCGGCGAGCAGGCGCTCGAGATCGCCGACATGCTGATTCGCTCAGGCGCGATCGACATCATCGTGATCGACTCTGTCGCGGCGCTGGTACCTCGCGCCGAGATCGAGGGGGAGATGGGCGACAGCCATGTGGGCCTGCAGGCGCGACTGATGTCCCAGGCCCTGCGCAAGCTGACCGGCACCATCAGCAATACCGGCACGACNNAACCAGCTCCGCGAAAAAATCGGAGTCATGTTCGGGTGTTTTTCCTACAGCACGCGGGTCACGCTGGCCGATGGCTCGACGGAGAAGATCGGCAAGATCGTCAACCAGAAGCTGCCGGTCGAGGTCCGTACCTACGACGTCGAGCTCAACCAGATCGTCAACCGTCCGGTCACCAACTGGTTCGACAACGGGGTGGCAGATCACTTCCTTCAGTTCACCGTGGAAAAGTCCGGCGGCAATGGTCGCTCGCAGTTCGCCGCGACGGACAATCACCAGATCCGCACACCTGGGGGATGGCGGGAGGCCGGTGAGCTCATCGTGGGCGACCGCGTGCTCGCCAACGAGACCGCTCTGCTCAGCGACCAGCAGTGGCAGGTCGTGCTGGGCGGCCTCATGGGCGACGCTCACCTGGCGCCCAACCTGCATGATCGCCACGGTGTCCGCTTCCGGATGGGGCATGGCTCGAAGCAGGCCGACTACCTCGACTGGAAGGCATCGCTGTTCGGCAACATCGGTCAGTCCCGGACGGTCAACGCCAAGGGTGCCGTGTTCGTCGACCTGTCGCCGTTGCCCGAGCTCGGTGAGCTTCGCGAGGTCGTCTACTGGGGTGACGGAAAGAAGCACCTGACAGACGACTACCTCAAGTCGTTGACCCCGCTCGCCTTGGCTGTTTGGTTCATGGACGATGGCTCGTTCACTGAGCGTTCCAAGGGCGCGCAAGTGCGCACAGCCGGCGGAAGTGGCCGGGTCGAGTTCTGCGTCGAGGCGATGAGCGAGGCGAGCCGGGTGCGACTCGCCGACCTTTTGCGCGACGTCCACGGTGTTGACTGCAAGCTCTCGATCCGTGGCGCTGCCAAGAAGGCCACGCTGACGATGACGACCGCCGGCAGCAGCAGGTTCCTGGAGCTGGTGGCGCCCTACGTCCACCCGTCCATGGACTACAAGCTCCTCCCGCGTCTGCGTGGACAGTTCATCGTGAAGCCGCGGTTCGTCGAGCCGACCCAGGTGCTCGTGCCGGCCCGGGTGCTGGAGGTCACGATCAAGCCACCGACGAGGTCAATGCATCGGTTCGACATCGAGGTGGCTGGCACGCATAACTACTTCGTCGACGGTGTCATGGTGCACAACAGTCCTGAGACCACGACCGGTGGCAAGGCGTTGAAGTTCTATGCGTCGGTCCGCCTGGACGTCCGTCGGATCGAGACGCTCAAGGATGGCACCGACGCGGTGGGCAACCGCACCCGCGTCAAGGTCGTCAAGAACAAGCTTGCGCCGCCGTTCAAGCAGGCCGAGTTCGACATCATCTACGGCCAGGGCATCTCCCGTGAGGGTGGCCTGATCGACATGGGTGTTGAGCATGGCTTCGTGCGCAAGGCCGGTGCCTGGTACACCTACGAAGGCGACCAGCTGGGGCAGGGCAAGGAGAACGCCCGGTCGTTCCTGCGGGACAACCCCGACCTGGCTGACGAGATCGAGAAGAAGATCAAGGAAAAGCTCGGCGTCGGTCCGCAGGTCGACAAGCCGGCTGACCCGATCGTCGCAGTGTCGACCAAGGGCAGGCCGTCCAAGGGTGGCCCCGGTAAGGCTGGGCCCGCACAGGACCTGCCGAGTGAGGGTGCGCCCGTCAAAGAGATGCCAGTCGACTTCTGACCGACATGACGCCAGTGACGCAGGATAGGGCTGCCCGCGCCGCGGCCGCCCTTGCCGATGCGCTCGCCGCGTCGACGAACAGTGATGATCCGGCTCCCGATCCTACGAAACAGAAGCAGAAACAGAAACAGGACCGGGAGCCGGACCCGCACGACGTAGCTCGGCAGATCGTGCTGCGTCAGCTGGCGATGGCGCCGCGCAGCCGCGCTCAGCTTGCGCAGAAGCTGGCCCAGCGCGACTGTCCCGCCGACGTGGCGGCGGCTGTTCTTGACCGGATGAGCGAGGTCGGCCTGGTCGACGACGAGGCCTATGCCCTGATGCTGGTCCGTTCCCAGCAGGCCGGCCGTGGTCTCGCCAAGGGTGCGCTGGCCCGTGAGCTTCGCACCAACGGCATCGACGATGAGCTGGCCCAGCAGGCGCTCGCCTCGATCAGCGAGGCGGATGAGCGTGATCGAGCGCGCGCGCTGGTGGACAAGAAGCTGCGGGCGATGCACGGGCTGGGCATCGAGGTCCAGAC
>PKWT01000322.1:0-2370 GCA_003132125.1 Micrococcales bacterium
CATGGTCGAGGAGATTCGAACGACCGGGGCGCGCATCAACTTCATTACCGACGGCGACGTTACCGGCGCCATTACGGCCGCGCGTGAGGGCACCGGCCTGGACCTACTGGTCGGCATCGACGGCACTCCCGAGGGCATCATCGCTGCCTGTGCGATCAAGACCCTCGGCGGTGCGATCCAGGGCCGTCCGTGGCCCGCTGACGACGACGAGCGACAGAAAGGGATCGACGCCGGTCACCACCTCGATAGGGTCTTGGTAACCGACGAAATGGTGCGCGGCGAGGACGTGTTCTTCGCTGCCAACAGCAGCATCGACGGCGAACTGCTCAAAGGTGCGCGATACGGCGGCGGCACCGTGCGAACCAATCGATCGTCATGCGATCGCGCAGCGGGACGATCCGTATCATCGAGAGGGAGCACCGGCTCGACAAGTTGCGAGCCTATACAGCGTCGGGCCGTTGACACGTGCGTCAAGTACCCCGGGCGGGGTTGGCGTCTTCGACGAAATGTGGAGTAGAGAGTGACCATGAGGACGCGATCCGGGCGCCAGGGCGCCGACCTGAGAGCCGTGCATCGGCGGCTCTCCTCGCGGGACCTCGCGTTGGTGGCCTCCTTTGCTGCCCTGATTGCCGTGCTCGGCCTGCCGGGCAGCATTCAGCTCTTCGGGAACGCGGTCCCGATCACCCTGCAGACACTGGGTGTGATGCTGGCAGGCTCCGTCCTGGGGTGGAAGCGCGGGGCGTTGTCGGTTCTTGTCCTGCTCCTGCTGGTGGCTGCGGGCCTGCCGTTGCTCTCCGGTGGACGTGGCGGGCTTGCCGTCTTCGCCGGTCCCAGCGCCGGCTACCTGTGTGGTTTCGTCCTCGGTGCTGCCGTGACCGGCTGGCTCGTTGAACGCAGGCTCCCGGCGTACCCGGCGTGGTGGGGTGCCCTGGCGAATGTCGTCGGCGGGGTCGGCGCGGTCTACCTCGTGGGCATCCCGGTCCAAGCGGCTGTCCTGGGGACGTCGGGCCTGCTGGCGACTGCCCTGTCCGCGATGCTGTTCCTGCCCGGCGACGCGATCAAGGTGGTCATCGCCACCACGGTGGCAGCAGCCGTCCACCGTGGTTACCCGGGTATCACCGAGCCTCGGCGGGGCGTCGAACGCGAGTCGGCCGGATCGCGGTGACCCCCGCGATCCTGCGCGAGTCGGACCAGTCGGTGCTGCTCGTTGGCTTCCTCAGCTCGTTGCGGGTCGGCGCTCCCTGCGCGGTGCTCGACCCGACATGGCCGGACCTGCTCCAGAAGAGGGCGTCCACCATGCTTGATCGGGCGTTCTCGGCCGGCCTGCTGGGTTCAGGAGACCTGGTGGTCTTCAGTTCCGGGTCGACCGGTCACCCTCGCGGGATCGTACGCAGGGTCGAGTCGTGGGAAGCCAGTCTCGAGCCGATGTCGGCGGTCACAGGCATCACGGGGGAGGACCGGGTGTGGCTGCCCGGGCCGCTTTGGTCCTCCTTGTTCCTGTATGGCGCGTTCCATGCCGCGTCGACCGGCGCCGGGGTCCTGCTCAGGGGCGACGACCCGGACGGCGCGAGCGTGGTGCACTGCGTGCCGTCGCAGCTGCCCAGTCTCTTGAAGCGGGCGGAAGCCGGTGGCCTGCCGGCCATGCGGCTTGCCGTGGTCGCTGGTGACCGCCTTGAGCCCGCGGTGCGACGGCGATGCGTGGCGGCGGGGTGGCGGGTGCTGGCGTACTACGGCGCCGCCGAACTGTCCTTCGTGGCATGCCGCGACGACGACGGACCCTACCGCGCGTTCCCGGGGGCGGAGGTGCAGGTGAGAGAACGCGTCCTCTGGACGCGGTCGGCATACTTGGCTCGGGGTTATCTCGCAGCCTCCGACCGCGGCCCCATGCGGCGTGACCCGGACGGGTGGGCCACCGTCGGGGACTTGGCGCGCACCCTTCCCGGCGGATTGGAGGTGCTGGGACGCGGAGACACCGCGGTCACTACCGGAGGGCACACCGTCGTCGTCGAGGAGGTGGAGATGGTGCTGCGGGCCGTTTCTGGTGTCGACGATGTCGCCGTGCTCGGTATGCCGCACCCGCGCCTGGGTGAGGTCCTGACTGCGGTTGTCGTGGGCGGGGTGGACGACGCGCAGCTGCGTGCGGCTGTGGCCGGGCTGCCGGCGCCGTCGCGACCACGCAGGTGGTTTCGGGCCAACAGCCTGCCGAGAACCGACGCCGGCAAGGTCCGCCGGGAGGCCTTGGCCGACGTCGCCGCTAGCCTGAGCCGGCCATGAAGAACCTGTACGAGCGCACCCCGGTGGTGGTCGCTGCGCGGCGAACACCGATCGGCAGCGCCGGACACGCTCTGGCCGGGGTCGACCTGGTCGGGC
>PKWT01000322.1:2412-7357 GCA_003132125.1 Micrococcales bacterium
GCAGCGGTCAGGAGGCGGTGCACCAGGGCGCGACCGCGGTGCTCGCCGGGACGGCCGACCTGGTGCTGGTCGGGGGAGCTGAGAGTGCGAGCACGGCGCCGTGGCGTCTGGCCCGACCCACCTCCGCTACGGGGATGCCGGTGGCCTATGAGCGAGCACCGTTCGCGCCCAGCGAGATCGGCGACCCGGACATGGGGCCGGCGGCTGAAGAGGTCGCAGCGCGCTGCGGAGTCACCAGGGCGCGTCAGGACGCCTACGCCGCCCGGTCCCACTCGCTGGCTTTGGCCGCGGCGCGTGCGGGGACCTTCGATGCGGAGATGGTGCCGGTGGCGGGTGTGACCTGCGACGAACGCCCGCGTCCACTGAGGGAGGAGGTGCTTGCTCGGTTGAGGCCTGCCTTCGTCGAGGGCGGCACGGTGACGGCCGGGAACTGCTGCGGGGTCAGTGACGGGGCGGCGGTTGTTGCGATCGTGCCCGAGCACGTCCGTGCCTCGCTCGGGGTGCCCGGGTTGGCGTTGCGGGGCTGGGTGTCGGTGGGGGTGGACCCCAACACCCCGGGTCTGGGGCCGGTGCCTGCGGTGCGGAAGTTACTGGAACGCCACGAGATCGGCGTGGAGGATGTCGACGTGCTCGAGCTGACCGAGGCGTTCGCGGCGCAGGTGCTGGCCTGCACCGATGCCCTTGGTCTGGATCCGTGGGGGACAGACGGGGCGCGGGTCTGCCCCCAGGGCGGGGCGATCGCCCTGGGTCACCCGTGGGGTGCCTCCGGGGCCCTGCTGCTAGTGCGCCTGTTCGCCCAGATGGTCCGGGTTGACGGTCCGCGGCTGGGCGTCGCGACCTGCGCCGTCGGCGGCGGGCAGGGGCTCGCGCTGCTCGCGGAACGGGTGGGTTGATGATCCGGCTCGAGGCCGTGAGCCATCGGTATGGCGATAGGGCCGTCCTGCGCGACGTTGACCTGTCGCTCGGAGAGGACCGCATCGGGGTGGTCGGGGCCAACGGGTCAGGCAAGTCGACCCTGGCCAGGTTGCTCAACGGGTTGGTTGTTCCTTCGGCCGGCCGGGTTGTTGTCGATGGACTGGACACCGACCGCGACGGGGCACGGGTACGACGGAAGGTCGCGTTCGTGTTTTCCGACCCGGACGCGCAGATCGTGATGCCGACCGTCGCCGAGGATGTGGCGTTCTCCCTGCGCCGCCACGGATTGACCCGCGCTGAGGTGACCGAACGGGTTGCGAACACCCTGGGGCGGTACGGACTGGCCGGGCACGCGGACCACCCCGCGCATCTGCTCTCCAGCGGTCAGAAGCAGCTTCTGGCGCTGGCCGCGGTCCTGGTCACGGAGCCGGAGATCCTGGTGTGCGACGAGCCGACGACGCTGCTGGATCTGCGCAACAGCCGTCAGGTGGCGGACCTGCTGGCCGGGCTGCCGCAGCGAGTCGTCTTGGTCACCCATGACCTGGAGCTGCTGCGCGGATGGCAACGCGTCTTGGTGATGGACGAGGGACGGGTGGTCGCCGACGGTCCGGCAGAACAGTCCATCGCACACTATCGGGAGCTCATGAGCGTGAGTCGGACGTGCTGACCGGCACGTATCGTCCCGGCACGTCGGCGCTGCACCGGGCCGGGGCGGGGCGCAAGCTGTTGGGTCTGCTCGTGTTCTCCACGGTTCTGGTGGCCTGGCGCTCCCCGTTGACGGTGCTGCTCTGCTTCGCGGTGCTGATCGCCGGGTACGCCGCAGCCGGACTCGGCTTGCGGACACTGGCAGCACAGGTGTGGTCGCTGCGCTGGATCATCCTGGTGCTCCTGCCGTTTCAGTGGTGGACTGGCGGCTGGCGTGCGGCTGTGGCCATCGCAGGAACCCTTGTGCTCGCCGTCGCCGCAGCTGGTCTGGTCAGCCTCACCACACGGGTCTCCGGCGTGCTCGAGGTGACGACACGGATCCTCCAGCCCGCCCGGCGCATCGGCATCGACCCCGATCGGGTCGCGCTGCTCCTGGCGCTGACCATCCGCGCGGTGCCGGTCGTCGCTGGCACGTTCCACGAGGTCCGTGATGCACGACGTGCCCGCGGCCTGGAACGCAGCACCCGGGCCCTGGTCACGCCGCTGGTGGTGCGCACCATCCGGCACGCCGACCGCGTCGGAGACGCGCTCGCCGCCCGCGGCGTCGATGACTGACGTAGGGTCGGTGGGCCCGGAGGTGCTTCGCCTGACCCGTGCCCGCTCTGCGGCGCGCTCCAGGTGTGCCGAGTGGGGCCTTCGTCAGCCGGGCCCAGTTCTTGTCGCTCTTTAGTCGATATTCGGCGCGATTCGCGTGTGACTACGGCACCCTGGTTGAGCACGAGGCGGGCGACGGCGACCTGGCCTTGAACACGCGTTCTTAGATCTCGAAGGCCGTAATCGTGCGATGACATCTCGCCGCAGCCGGCGCAGCCCGATCGCAGAAGCGACCAGGCTGCATCTCAGAGTCGAACATGATGGTACGTCAGTGGCTTGAGCCTTCCGTCTCAATCTCGCTGCGGTCGCCGCTCCACAGCGTGTGGAAGGTGCCGGGCTCGTCCACCCGCTTGTAGGTGTGCGCACCGAAGAAGTCACGCTGGCCCTGCACGAGTGCGGCGGGAAGGCGGTCACTGGCCAACGAGTCGAAGTAACTGAGCGCCGACGAGAAACCCGGAACCGGGATGCCCGACAGCACCGCCGTCGAGACGATGCGGCGCCATGCCGCCTCGCCGTCGGCGACGGCCTTGGCGAAGTACGGGTCGACGAGCAGGGTCGGGATCGACGGGTCGTTGGCATACGCGTCGACGATCCGGTTCAGGAACTGTGCGCGGATGATGCAGCCGCCGCGCCAGATCGTGGCGATGGCGCCCTTGTCGATGTTCCAGTCATACTGCTTGGCGCCGGCGATGATGATGTCGAAGCCCTGCGCGTAGGCGACGACCTTCGATGCGTAGAGCGCGGCACGAACGTCGTCCTCGAAGGTGTCGCCGACGACGGGAATCTTGGGGCGGGCGTCGACCATTGCGTGCACGGGGCCGCGCTGTTCGGGGTGGCTGGAGACCGAGCGAGCGAAGACTGCCTCGGCAATTCCGCCGACGGGAACACCGAGGTCGAGCGCGTTTTGCACGGTCCACACGCCGGTGCCCTTGGAGCCTGCTTCATCGAGCACGATGTCGACGAACGGCTTGCCGGTCTTCGCGTCGACCTGGCGCAGCACCTCGGCGGTGATCTCGATCAGGTANNATGCCGTACTCGATGCCGTTGTGGACCATCTTGACGAAGTGCCCGGCGCCGTCGGTTCCGACGTGGGTCACGCACGGCACCCCGTCCACGACGGCCGCGATAGATTCGAAAATCGGCCCGACCGTCTTGTACGACGCCACAGACCCGCCCGGCATGATGCTCGGGCCCTTCAGAGCGCCCTCCTCGCCGCCGGATATCCCGGTGCCGACGAAGTGCAGTCCCTTCTCACGCAGATCCCTTTCGCGGCGGATCGTGTCGTGGAAGTTGGCGTTGCCGCCGTCGACGATGATGTCGCCTTCCTCGAAGAGCTTCGCGAGGTGGTCGATGACGGCATCTGTGCCCTTGCCGGCCTGCACCATGATGATGGCAGTGCGCGGCTTGGCGAGGGAGGCCACGAAGTCTTCGATGCGTTCGGATGCCACGAATCCGGCTTCGGGATGCTCGGTGATGAGCTCCTCGGTGCGGGCGTAGGTGCGGTTATACACGGCAACGGTATTGCCCTCGCGGCTGGCCAGGTTGCGTGCGAGATTCGAGCCCATCACCGCCAGCCCAACAACGCCGATGTTTGCAGTTTCGACCTGCTCCGCCATTATTGCCTCCTCGGTCACCCGTCATGGGACAGGTTTGAGGGTATCCATTAAGGACGACTCTGGTGTCGAACGCTCTATCCTCGACCACTGCGGGCCTCGGCTTTACTGGCTTCAGACTTGGCCGGGCAGTGTGGGGGTGAGTCCCTTGGTTGGTGTAACTCGGGTTCCTTCCTCTGGTGATCGTGTCGATCCCGGGCCTGAAGGAGCCACCGCGTGAGGCTTTGTGAGTAACCGACTAAGGAACTCATAAAGGGACTTCACGCGATGGCCCTGGACAAGTCTGCCCTGCTCGAGCTGACCGAGGCGCTGAGCAGCGCCGATGACGGTCAACTGATGCGCCGGCTGCTGCACACGATCCTGCAAGCCCTGATCGACGCCGAGGCGGCCCAGCACATCGGCGCCGACCCGCACGAACGCACCGATACCCGCACGACCTTGCGTAACGGGACCCGGGACAAGACCATCTCGACGACTGCTGGGGATCTGACGGTCAAGATCGCCAAGACCCGTACCGGGTCGTTCTTCCCGTCCCTGCTCACGCCGCGTCGGCGGATCGACGTCGCGTTGTATGCGGTCGTGATGGAGGCGTACGTGCACGGTGTCTCGACCCGCAAGGTCGATGACCTGGTCACCGCGCTGGGTGCCGAGTCGGGGATCTCCAAGTCCGAGGTGTCGCGGATCTGCGCGGAGCTGGACACCGACGTGTCCGCGTTCAACACCCGCGACCTGGGCGAGCAGGCCTTCCCGCACATCTTCTTGGACGCGACCTGCTGTAAGGCCCGGGTGGGCGGCGACAAGCCCGGCAAGGGCGCTGTTGACGCAGACCTGGGCTCAGTGGCTTTCAGCCCCGGCTGTCAGGATGATGGTGTGCGCCCACGGGGGAAGGGTGGGCCACGATCTCATCCGGTCGGGTGCAGCATCTCCCGCTGCCTTCCCCGCGCGCACGAAACCAGCAACGGGCAGCCTCCACCGGATGCGGCCCTCGCCTCGGTAGCAGCCACCTACCGCGTGACGTGAACGATCTCACCGGCGAGCGAACCGAGCCGGCGCGTGTGGGCGCATCCGTGGGCGCAGAGTGTTTACGCTTGCCCAACATTGACCGATACCAAGCAACA
>PKWT01000388.1 GCA_003132125.1 Micrococcales bacterium
GCTGGAGCCATCGGTCGCGGGGCGGGTAGGGGTCTGGTTGCCAGGGTGCCTGAACTGGCGGCGTCGCCCTGGCCAGGCGCGTGATCTGCGCCTGGTCTTGGCGTGATGGGTCGTCGGGCTGGGTGCGAGAGGGTGGTAGCGGTGAACTTGCCTGCGCCTTTGCTGGACATGGGCAACTCCTTGGTTCCGGTTGCGGTGACATTGAGGTGAGGCGCCACGTAGGGCGCCGATCCGGTCAGGCCCTTGACCGGAGGGAGGAAGAACTGGGACACCACTGAGGGCCTCATGTGTGCAGTAGAACAGCGTCGCAGGTACCCGCTGGTGTGCCCCAAGTGACGTTTTGGGTACCGGTGCGTGAACGGTGATAGCGCTGGGAGCTGGTCGCCGGCCGTCCCTCTACTCGTGGGCCGGTACGTCCGCGAGGAGCTGCGGGCGCGCCTCGCGCAGTCCTGATCAGAGGTCTGGGCGACACTGCGTAACTGAGCCGCAGCGCCTTGTTCGGAGGCTCGCGAAGGCGGGCATCGACACCCGGCCTATGTGGATGTATCCGTGATGTCGGCGGGTGCGACGTTGTACCGGACACTGCCCCGGGGGATGCGGAAGTCCAGGTAGGCCAGTGGGCCCTCGGGCAGCTGCCAAATGGCACTGCCGCGGATGAAGACAAACCGGTCACCGTCTGGCTGCCAGCCGTCGATGGGTGTGGTCCATTCCGCACGGATGAGGCCACCGCCTCCCCAACCGAGCTCTGCAGTGCGCACCACCAGGAGCGGCGGGAATCGTTGCGGCGGTCGATCTCCGCCTCGGCCGCGTACTCGTAACTCGTAACCAACTCATTCGTGTACGGAATGACCGTCTGGTAGGTCATGTCTTGCCTCTCTGCATTGTGATCGCCACGCGAGGCAGGACATCGGTTCGGTGAGAAGCCCCATCGCATCTACACCTTCGAGCCTGACAGGCGTTTCTGGGTGAATTGTGGGAGGACGCTCCACGGAGGCTTCGCTCAGGCTGTTCACGGCTGACGCTCAGGAAAGGCATCTACGGTCCTGTGTTCCAGCGTCTTCCCATCAAAGTATCTTGACGTCAAGATACTTTGGGTGGCCTGTGCCGGCAAGACCCTGGTCTGCCGGTGGCTCACCGAACGCCGCATCGCACGAACCACCCTTGTCCTCGTGCCATCCCTTGCCCTGATCGCTCAGACGCTCACCGAGTGGAGATCCGCCGGCGGCGGGTGGCTGTTCGAGGCCCTCATCATCTGCTCGGATCCCACCTGACCCGACGGGCCGTCCGGCCGCAGCGGCGAAGGGCTCACCTGCTCACGGGGCGGAGCCGAGCTCGTCGCCGAGTTCCTCCTCCTCCACCTGCGCCTCGCGCCTGAACTGCTCGATGTGCTCGTTGACGTCCTCGGGAGACAGGCAGACGTTGAGGGCGATCACGTAGACCAGCACCGACAAGGCGGCCAGGATCAGCGCGGACCACCCGAAGTTCAGGACGCCGAGGTTGCCGGCCCCTGCGGACTTGTCCGGGAAGCTGCCCAGGTAGGAGACCAGGGCCAGCCCGCCCAGCCAGGGGAAGAGCCAGGAGAAGCCCTGCCGGAAGTGGAACTTGCCCTGCCGGACCCCGCCAAAGACCTTGAAGACGGCCAGCAGCACGAAGCCGAGAAGCACCGCGATGTAGAGCTTCCACCCGGTGAGCCAGCCGGACCAGTAGACGATCAGGTTGGAGGCCCAGAAGGCAAACAGCGGGAGCACGTGCCCCCCGGGCAGGCGGAAGGGGCGCTCGCGCTCTGGGACCTGCTTGCGCAGCGCGGAGAGTACCAGCGGCCCGGAGGCGAAAGACAGCACCGTCGCGGAGGTGATGAAACCGACCAGCTGCTGCCAGCTCGGGAACGGCAGGAACACGATCAGACCCACGACGAAGGTGACGATCAGGCTGAACAGCGGGACTCCGCGCTCGGTGGTCGAGGCGAGCCGCTGCGGGGCGTTGCCGTTGCGGGCCATCGCGTAGGACAGCCGTGAGGTCACCGTGGTGTAGATCATCCCGGTGTCACCAGGGGAGACGATCGCGTCGAAGTAGAGCAGCACCGCGAGCCATCCGAGGCCCAACAGGCTGGCCACCGCGGCCAGCGGCCCGAAGCTGTTGGCGAAGTCCAGGTTGGCCCACGCGTCGCCGCCCTTGAGCAGGCTCGGATTCAGCGCGCCGATGAACGCGATCTGAAGGGCGATGTAGATCACCCCGGTGATCAGCACCGAGCCGATGACCGCGATGGGCACGTTGCGCTTGGGGTTGTCCGTCTCCCCGGCGAGCTCGATCCCCTGGCGGAAGCCCAGGTAGGAGAAGACGATCCCGGAGGTCGCGACGGCGCTGAAGACGCCGTGCCAGCCCTGGGGCTTGAAGCCGTGGTCGGTGAAGTTGGCGCCGTGGAACGAGGCGAAGAAGAAGGCGACGATCACCAGCACGATGATGAACAGCTTCCACCACACCAGGACGTTGTTGATCCGCGCGAACCACCGGATGCCGAAGTAGTTCACCACCACGAAGACCGCCATCAAGGCCACCGCCGACAAATAGCCCAAGGAGGTCAGCGTGTGCACGATGTCGCCACTGCTGAGCTTCTGCTTGACCGTGAAGGGGGCGTACTTCGTGGCGTACTGCAGCGCCGCCAGGACTTCGATGGGAGCGATGGTGCTGGCCCCCACCCAAGTGATTCAGCCGGTGGTATAGCTGGCGAAGGAGCCGAAGGCCAGGTGCGGGTAGCGGATCACCCCGCCCGAGAGCGGGAACATCACCCCCAGCTCGGCGTAGACAAGCGCGATCGCCAAGACCATCACCGCACCGAGTGCCCACGAGATCACCGCGGCGGGGCCGGCCACCTTGGACGCGTTCAGGGCTCCGAATAGCCACCCCGACCCGATGATCGAGCCCACGCTCGCGAAGAGCAGACCGACCACACCAATATGTCGTTTGAGCGCGGGCGCGTCGGTTCCTGTCAAGGTCTCAGAAGCCATGTGCCGCCCTCTTTCCCAACTCGACCCGCCAATGGTCGACGGACCCAGGCGACGGACC
>PKWT01000423.1 GCA_003132125.1 Micrococcales bacterium
GGTCGTCGTCTCGTCGGAGAAGCCGCCCCAGGTCCAGTTGACGAGACCGCGGGGACTTAGAAGACGGTCGTCGTCTCGTCGGAGAAGCCGCCCCAGGTCCAGTTGCTGCGCGACGCGACGGCGGAGGTCTGACCGGTCCACTGCTGCGTGGCGTCCTTGGCGAGCATGGACTCGATAACCTTGGCGATGGTCTTCATGATGTTTCCTTTTCGTACGAGGAGCGGCGGGTCAAGCTGGGGGAAGGCTTAAGGCTGGGGAAGGTCTAGAAGCTGGTCGTCGTCTCGTCGGAGAAGCCGCCCCAGGTCCAGTTGCTGCGCGACGCGACGGCGGAGGTCTGACCGGTCCACTGCTGCGTGGCGTCCTTGGCGAGCATGGACTCGATAACCTTGGCGATGGTCTTCATGATGTTTCCTTTTCGTTGAGGTGCGGCTGGCGCTTTGTCGGGGCGAGGCCCCGTTGCCGCATTGGCGTCCGAAGCTGTTTTGATCGTGACACGCAGCACAAGCTCAATCGCAGATACAGACCCGTGTCTGGCATTCACGCAATCTCGTTGGTGAAAGCGGCATGACGGTTACAGTGATCAACGTCAGTTTGGGCTGATTTGCGGCTGATTGCTGTCGTGCACGGCTTGGCCCTACCAGGTGGTCCCCCGACTGCCTTCTATGCCATAATAGCCGGAATCGTGCCCGTTCGGGCTATTGACCATCCCCATTTTCTTGGAGCAGACATGAGCAAGCGCGCCCGCAAACGCCGTTCCCGCAAGGGCAACGCCGCCAACCACGGCCGTAAGCCCAACGCCTGAGCCGCGCTCGACACCACACACAGAAAAGACCCCCAGCTCCCTGATGGAGCTGGGGGTCTTCTGCGTGCGGGTCAGTCCAGGAGCTCGCCGGTGATGGTCTCGCCGGTGATGGTGGTGAACGTGGTGATGCGGGCCATGATCTGCATCCGCAACTCGGTCGGCGCCGCTTCACACTCGCAGGAACGGTGCACCAGTGCCTTGAGCATCTGGTCGATGTTGTATTCCTTGAGGCACGGACCGCAGTGCGCCAGGTGATCGCGTATCTTGTCGCAGTCGTCCGGACCCATCTCGCCGTCGAGGTATGAGTAGACCTGCAGCAGGGTGCGGGAGCAGTCCATCCCCTCGTGCTCGTCGAATGTCATGACGTGATCCCCTCAACGATGAAGCCACGCTCACGGGCGTAGTCGGTGAGTAGCTCTCGCAGCTGACGCCGGCCACGGTGCAGCCGCGACATCACAGTGCCGATCGGCGTATCCATGATCTCCGCGATCTCCTTGTAGGCGAAGCCCTCGACGTCGGCCAGGTAGACCGCAAGGCGGAAGTCCTCGGGGATCGCCTGCAGCGCACGTTTGACGTCCGAATCGGGCAGGTGGTCCAGCGCCTCGGTCTCGGCCGAACGCAGACCCTTTGACGTGTGGGACTCGGCCCGCGCCAGCTGGTAGTCCTCGACCTCGGACGCATCGGACTGCAGGGGCTGGCGCTGCTTCTTGCGGTAGGTGTTGATGTAGGTGTTCGTCAGGATCCGGTAGAGCCAGGCCTTGAGGTTGGTGCCGGGCTTGTACTGGTGGAAGGCGGCGAACGCCTTGGTGAACGTCTCCTGGACGAGGTCCTCGGCGTCGGTTGGATTGCGCGTCGTCCGCAGCGCCGCGCTGTAGAGCTGGTCCAGGAAGGGCATCGCCTCAGCCTCGAACCGGGCGACCCGCTCTGCCGGCGTCTCCGTGCTCAGGTCGACGATCGACTCGACTGCGATCGACTCGTCCTGCGGGTCGGGGGCATTCTGCACGCTCGGAGAGGGGTGCTGGTCAGCTGTCATCACGACCCAGCCTAATGCCGGGCTGGGAGGCTCATTCCCGAGGGCGCGGGAAATCTGGGGACCCCAGGAGACAGGAGCCAGATCGGCGGTCAGGATCACGTCGCTCCTCGCATGGTGTTCGTGGGCGGGTCATGAGCGTCAACAACCGCGGACGCGCGTGACATTCCCCGCCGCGCTGACATACCTGTGGGCAAGTGCAGGGACCATTGACCCCTGTGCACGCCAGGGGCTTCCGCTGTAATGGAGCGGACAAGGGACAGCGTCGCGAGTATCCAGGAGGCGATGTGGCACAGCCGTCGACCGGCCTGGCGTCAGATCGCGTCACGGCCGTCAACCCTCAGGAGTCCATCGTCCGGCTCCTGCGCGACCTGCGGACTCGTCGCGGCGGGCTCTCGAACCGGGAAGCGGCCAGACGACTGGTGGTCTACGGGCCGAACGAGCTGGTGCGGCGTCATGGCCGGACGTGGCTACGCGAGCTCGTAGGCCAGCTCATCCACCCCCTTGCTCTGCTTCTGTGGCTTGCTGGGCTGCTTGCGGCGATCAGCGGCACCGCCCCGTTGGCCATCGCGATCGTGGTCGTGATCCTGATCAACGCGCTCTTTGCCTTCATCCAGGAGCGACATGCCGAACAAGCGGTAGAGGCGCTCTCGGCATACCTGCCCGTCACCGTGCGCGCCATTCGCGAGGGAACCCCCAAACGCGTGGAGGTCCGCGAGCTCGTCCCGGGGGACGTGATCGTGATCGAGGAAGGCGAACGCGTCTCGGCGGATGCACGGCTGCTGTCCGGGTCCGTGGAGATGGACCTGTCCACGCTCACCGGAGAGTCGCTGCCGCTGTTGCGTACCGCCGATCCGTTCACCACCAACGGGCCGATCCTGGAGGCACGCGATCTCGTCTTCAGCGGCACCAACTGCACCGGAGGCGAAGCCACCGCAGTGGTCTTCAACACCGGCATGCACACCGAGCTTGGACGGATTGCCGCGCTGTCACAGCGTGTTGGCCATGACGAGAGCCCCCTCGAGAAGCAGGTCAAGCACGTCGCCCGGCTGATCGCCGTGGTGGCGGTCGGCATGGGTGTCGCCTTCATCCCGCTCGGGACCTTGATGGCGGGACTTTCACTGGGCGACGCGGTGAACTTCGCGATCGGGCTGCTGGTTGCCAACGTGCCCGAAGGGCTGTTGCCGACGATCACTCTCGCGCTCGCAGTGGGGGTCCGGATCCTCGCCCGACGGGGTGTCCTGGTCAAGCGGATCTCGGCGGTGGAGACACTCGGCTCCACCAGCGTGATCTGCACCGACAAGACCGGCACGCTGACCCTCAACCGGATGCGCGTGACCCGGGGCTGGACGTCCGAGCAGATTCTCGACTTCAGCGCGTCGCTCCCTGACATCGAACCGGGATCTGCGGCGAACAGGATGGCCCGCGCCGTCGTAGCCTGCAACAACGCCGAGCTCGACCCGACCCAGCCTGACCAGGAACATGGTGACCCCACCGAGCTGGCGCTGCTGCACATGGCCAGGTCGTTGGGCGTCGACCCCACCGCCCGGCCCAACGAACGGATAACCCAGTTCCACTTCGACCCCGCGTTGCGGCGGATGTCCACGGTCCACCGAGACGCCGACGGGGTCCGCATACACACCAAAGGTGCGCCAGAGGAGCTGCTGCCCCTGTGCAACCGAGTGGCAGGGCCGAACGGCCAGGAGCACCCCCTGACGCAGGAAGAGCGTGTGGCATTCGACGGGTTGGTCACTCTGTGGGCCGAGGAGGGGCTGCGCCTGCTTGCGGTGGCCGAGCGGGACGTCGACGAGAGCGAGCTGCCGGACCTCACCCGCGAGCAGGCAGAGCACGATCTGACCCTGTTGGGGGTGGCGGCGATGATCGACCCGCCCCGGCCCGAGGTGGCCGACGCGGTCGCCCGCTGCCACTCAGCCGGCATCCGACTCATCGTGGTCACCGGCGACCACGGCCTCACCGCCCAAGGCATCGCCGAGTCGGTCGGCATCGGTCACGCGGGCCTTCGGATCGTCACCGGCGCCGAGCTCGAGCAGATGTCAGAAGACGAGCTGGACGAGCTGCTGGCCAGGGGCGAGGAGCTCATTTTTGCGCGCAGCTCACCCGAGGACAAGCTGCGCATCGCCGACGCTCTGCAGGACCAGGGGCACGTCGTTGCCATGACTGGCGATGGTGTCAACGACGCGCCGGCACTGCGGCGAGCCGACATCGGTGTTGCGATGGGCAAGTCCGGCACCGACGTGGCCCGTGAAGCAGCCACGATGGTCCTCACCGATGACAACTTTGCCTCCATCGTCACGGCGGTCGAAGCCGGGCGACGTGTCTACGACAACGTCCGCAAGTTCATCGTCTACATCTTCGCGCACGCGACACCGGAGGTCGTCCCGTTTCTGGTCTATGCCCTCTCCGGCGGCCGAGTCCCGTTGCCCCTGACGGTGATGCAGATCCTGGCGATCGACCTCGGCACCGAGACCCTGCCCGCGCTGGCGCTCGGGCGAGAACGGGCCGAACCCGGGCTGATGGAACGCCCGCCGCGAAGACGCACCCAGAACGTGATCGATGCCCCGATGTTGGCCAGGGCCTGGGGACTGTTGGGTGGCGTCTCCGCACTTCTGGTGATGATGATCTTCCTGCTGACGCTCAACCATGGTGGATGGCACCTCGGCGACGACGTGAGCTCGGGT
>PKWT01000253.1 GCA_003132125.1 Micrococcales bacterium
GCGAAGGTCTCGTGGGTGCCCTGAAGGATCCCCTGGGTGCCGATGTAGATCCACGACCCGGCCGTCATCTGGCCATACATGGTCAGGCCCAGGTGCTCCAGGCGGCGGAACTCCGGCCAGTTCGCCCAGTCACCGACGAGGTTGCTGTTGGCGATGATCACCCGCGGCGCCCACTCGTGGGTCCGCATCACGCCAACCGGCCGGCCGGACTGGACCAGCATGGTCTCGTCCTTCTCCAGCGTGGTCAGGGTGCGAACCATCGCGTCGAAGGACTTCCAGTCGCGGGCTGCCTTGCCGGTGCCGCCGTAGACGACCAGGTCGTCGGGGCGCTCGGCGTTCTCGGGGTCGAGGTTGTTCATCAGCATCCGCAGCGGGGCCTCGGTGGTCCACGACTTGGCGGTCAGGGTCGTGCCTCGGGGTGCGCGGACGGGACGGGCGCCTTCCATGGCAAATCTCCTTGTCAGAGAACGTACTTCGCTGATGGTTCGGGTTGTTCTGAGAGTGTCATCCGAGGGTGCCTGTGACGGCTTCGACGGCGCGCAGCGCACCACCGGTGGCGACGAACCGCACGGCCGCCTCGATCTCCGGTGCCATGAACCGGTCGGGACCCGGCCCGGACGTGGTCTTGCGCAGCGCGCTGATCACCGCGCCGGTCGCGGCCGACGGTTCAAGGGGAGCCCGAAGCTGTATGCCGCGCGCCGCCGTCAGCAGCTCGACCGCCAGCACCCGGGTGAGACCGTCCACAGACCGGCGGAGCTTGCGCGCTCCGGACCAGCCCATCGACACGTGATCCTCCTGCATGGCCGAGCTCGGGATGGAGTCGACACTGGCCGGAGCAGCGAGCCGCTTCATCTCGGAGACGATCGCGGCCTGGGTGTACTGGGCGATCATGTGTCCCGAGTCAACGCCGGGGTCGTCGGCCAGGAATGCGTTCAGGCCATGGCTGCGTGAGACGTCCAGGAACCGGTCGGTCCGACGCTCGGACATGCTCGCGACGTCGGCGGCCACGATGGCCAAGAAGTCGAGGACATAGGCGACGGGCGCGCCATGAAAGTTGCCGTTGGACTCCACCCGACCGTCAAGGGTGATCACCGGGTTGTCGACGGCCGAGGCGAGCTCGCGGCCGGCGACCAGCGCGGCATGGTCAACTGTGTCGCGTGCAGCGCCGGCCACCTGCGGCGCGCATCGCAGGGAGTACGCGTCCTGCACCCGAGGGCATTCCTCGTTGTCGTGGCTCGCGCGGATCGGGCTACCCGACAGGATCCGGCGCAGGTTTGATGCCGATGCGGCTTGTCCCGGGTGGGGGCGTAGCGCCTGGAGGTCGGCGGCGAACACGTTGTCCGTGCCGAGCAGGCCTTCGACGCTCATCGCTGCGGTGAGGTCGGCGACCTTGAGCAGGTCGCGCAGGTCGGTGATGGCAAGAATCAGCATGCCGAGCATGCCGTCGGTGCCGTTGATCAGGGCCAGGCCCTCCTTCTCGCGCAACGCGATCGGGGTGATGCCGGCTTCAGCCAGCGCCTCGGCGGCCGTTACCAGCTCGCCCAGCGCGTTGCGGACCGGCCCCTCGCCCATCACGGCCAGCGCGCAGTGCGCGAGCGGAGCCAGGTCACCCGAACAACCCAGGCTGCCGTACTCATGGACCACGGGCGTGATCCCCGCATTCAGGACCGCCGCGTATGCCGCAGCCGTCTCCTCGCGCACGCCGGTGCGGCCGGTGGCCAGGGTCGAAAGGCGCAACAGCATGAGCGCACGGATCACCTCACGCTCAACCTCGGGACCGGAGCCGGCGGCGTGGCTGCGGATCAGGCTTCGTTGGAGCTGGGCGCGCATGTCGGGCGCGATGTGTTTGGTGGCCAGCGCACCGAAGCCGGTCGAAACTCCGTAGTGCGGCTCGACGTCGCCCGCCAGAGCTTCGATGAT
This sequence comes from Micrococcales bacterium, assembly GCA_003132125.1. GTDB lineage: Bacteria > Actinomycetota > Actinomycetes > Actinomycetales > Dermatophilaceae > UBA4719. The sequence continues at coordinate 1,921 of PKWT01000253.1, forward strand.
GGTGCGGCTCTTCCGAATCTCGTCCAGCGATTCGGGGGTGACCTCGACGCGGGCACCCTGCCGGGCAACAGCCACCACATCGTCGAACGACAGCGGCCCGATGCCGACGGCGACCGTGCCAGTCTCGGGCGCCAGCAGGTTTTCAGAGGGGTTAGCTGATGTCATGACCTCATTGGAGCGCACCTGCGACCGGTCAACCATCCCCTGATCATGGTTATTGTCTCGCATCTGAGACAAGACGGAATCTGGCACGCACCGCCCACGTCCACGTGTCACGATGCCGCATGAGCATCGTCCTGTTCGTTCTTGCCGCAGGTGCGGCGGTCGCATCCGAGGTGCTGTTGACCCGGGCGAATCCCGGCGTGCGACTTTCGCTCTGGCGTGGGCGACCACCTCGATACCCGACCGCGGCCAGGTTGTTGAGGGGTCTCGCCCTCGGTTCGGCAGTCTTTGCGGCCATCAGCCTCGACGGTCGCGTCGGCCCGGTGTCGTGGTGGGGCGTCCCGCTGATCGTCGGCGCGTTCCTGCCTGCTGTCTTCTTCCGGCTGCTGCAGAACGCTCGCGTGCCCGCGTAGTCCGTGAGCCGGCGATCGGGCGGTGTTGCGGACTATCGCTCGGCCGGTGATGTTGCCGACGTGGGCGCATCGGCTCGGCGATACCCCGAGCACATGATGCGGAGCCAACCGATCTGGCCATCACGCTCGGAGAGGTACGCCTGTTGCTCGATAAGGTACTGACCGTCCGGGCGCTTCACGCGCAGGCGATACCCGACGCGTTTGCGGTCCGCGAAGCCGTCGCAGTCGAGCAGCTCGACCGCTTTGATCAGGTCATCCTCGCCGAACCACTCTTCGAGGACGCCGACGATCTCGTCCGGACAGCTCGCATGCCAGATCTCCCCCGGCGTCATTGCCTGGAAGTCGACCTCGGGATGGATGAGTGCACGGATGCGATCGTGATCTTTGGCGGCGACCGCGTTGGCGAACTCAGCCCCGAGGTCGTGATCCATGGGCCCGACTGTAGGTCGTCTCGCACCTGAGACACTGACAGCATGGCCAACGCACCCGCCGCACGTCAGGCGCTGACCGTGCTGCGGCTGCTGGCACGGCATACCGAGCCTGTCCCTGCCTCATCCATCGCCCGGGACCTCAACCTGCCCAGGTCGAGCATCTATCATCTGCTCGCTGTGCTTGGCGAGCAGGGATTCGTCGTACATCTGCCTGAGGAACGTCGATACGGCCTGGGCGTCGCGGCGTTCGAGCTCGGCTCCGCCTACACCCGGCAGGCGCCGCTCCAGCGCCTCGCTCGTCAGCCGATGGTGCGGCTGGTGGACGCCACGAAACACAACGCCCACCTGGCCGTGCTGCACGGCCGCGACGTCCTCTATGTCATCGAGGAGCGCGCGCCCGGCCGGCCACCACTGGTCACCGACGTGGGCGTGAGACTCCCTTCCCAGCTGACGGCGAGTGGCTTGGCCATGCTGGCTTCCCTTCCGCCGCAACAGGTTCGGGCCCTCTTCCCGTCCCGCGACACCTTCGTGCAACGCCACGGCGTGGGCCCGACGACACTGGCCGGCCTGCGCTCTGTGCTGTCACGCGTACGCCGGGACGGATTTGCGGTGGAGGACGGGACGGTGACTCCGGACTTCGCCTCCGT
>PKWT01000167.1 GCA_003132125.1 Micrococcales bacterium
GTGGGCTCGTCGGCCAGCAGGATCGCCGGCTTGTTGACGAACGCCCTGGCGATGGCCACACGTTGCTGCTCGCCACCGGAGAGCTCGTGCGGAAGGCGCTTCTCCTTGCCCTCGAGCCCCACCATCTCAAGGGTCTCGGGCACCACCGCCTTGATGGTGTGCCGGGACTTGCCCAACACCTGCAGGGCGAACGCGACGTTCTGGAAGACGTTCTTGTTGGGCAGCAGCCGAAAGTCCTGGAAGACCGTACCGATCTCGCGACGAAGCTCTGGCACCTTGCGGCTGGGCAACGTGGACAGCTCGCGTCCGGCCACCAGCACGTTGCCGGAGGTGGCTCTCTCTTCGCGCAGGATCAGGCGCAACAGGGTGGACTTGCCCGACCCGGACTGACCCACCAAGAAGACGAACTCCCCGCGCTCGATGTCCAGGGAGACCCCCTTCAGGGCTGGTTGGCTGGAGCGCGGATAGGTCTTGCTGACGTTCTCGAAACGAATCATCTCAGGCCTCGTCACGCTCGGCGCTGCGCTTCCAGCGGATCCCGGCTTCGATAAAGCCGTCGATGTCGCCGTCGAACACGGCGCTGGGGTTGCTCACTTCGTACTCGGTGCGCAGGTCCTTGACCATCTGGTAAGGATTGAGGACGTAGGACCTCATCTGGTCGCCCCAGCTCGCCTTGACGTCACCAGCCATCGCTTGCCTCTCCGCGTGCTCTTCGGCCTGACGCATCAGCAGCAAGCGGGACATGAGGACACGCAGGGCTGCGGCACGGTTCTGGATCTGGGACTTCTCGTTCTGCATCGAGACCACGATGCCGGTGGGAATGTGGGTCATCCGGACCGCCGAGTCGGTGGTGTTGACCGACTGTCCCCCGGGGCCGCTGGAGCGGAAGACATCGACCTTGATCTCGTTGTCAGGGATCTCGACGCTGTCCGTCGGCTCGATCAACGGGATGACCTCGACGGCGGCGAACGAGGTCTGGCGCCGCCCCTGGTTGTCGAACGGCGAGATGCGCACGAGGCGGTGGGTGCCGGCCTCGACGGCAAGATTGCCATACGCGTAGGGGACCTTGACCTCGAAGGTGGCCGACTTCAGCCCGGCCTCCTCGGCGTAGGAGGTGTCCAGGATCTCGGTCGGGTACCCGTGCCGATCCGCCCAGCGCAGGTACATCCGCATGAGCATCTCGGCGAAGTCCGCCGCATCGACACCGCCGGCGCCGGAGCGGATCGTGATGACGGCTTCGCGCTCGTCGTACTCGCCGTTGAGCAACGTGCGGACCTCGAGCTCGCCGACGAGCTTCTTCAGTTTGTTCAGCTCGCGCTCGGCGTCAACCATGGTGGCGGCGTCGACCTCTTCGGTGCCCAGCTGGACCAGCACCTCGAGCTCGTCGATGCGGTCATCCATCTCGACGATCCGCTCGAGCTCGGAGTTGGCGCGCGACAGCCGGCTGGTGACCACCTGGGCTTTGGCCGGATCGTCCCACAGGTCGGGAGCGCCGGACTGCTCCTCGAGCTCGCTGATCTGGGTGCGCAGTGAGTCCAGATCGGTGACCTGGCGCACCGACTCCATGGTCGAACGCAGGTCCTTGAGCTCCAGTACAAAGTCGACAGCCACGACAAGTCAGACTAGCCGACTGCTACCGAAGTCCAGACCGGGCGCGCGACTCGACGGTGATGTTTACAGAGCCACCGAAGGCCGAGAGGACGGTGGCAGCGATCGGGATGTCGGCGGTGCCCCGCAAACGGATGACCGCCGTCTGCCCGTCCGGACTGCCAGTGCCATCGGCCAGAACCCACGCGGAGATGCCATGGGGTCTCGGCTGGACGGCCAGGTACTGCGAGGCGGACTCACGCACCGAAGCGTCGCTGATCTCCACCGCAGACCGCAGGCCGCCCCGGTATGCCGCCCCGCTGTCCAGCGCGTCGGAGGCGTCCAGCGCGGCTCCGTCGGCGGCATCGAGCATCCGGGCACGGGCCAGCTGAACCGCGGTCACGTCGACGCCGCCGATGATGAGCATGAGTGCGATGACAGTGAACCCGATGATGAGCAGGCTGATCTGACCCCGTTCGCGCTGTTCGGGGCTGACCGTCCGGCACCCGGAGGCAGATCGCATCCGTCTGTTGGCGGTGCGGCGCAGGCCACGCCAGATCGTCTTCATCGCTGTCCCCCGAAGCGGTCAACGGTGGCCAGGTGCGTCGCCGACACCGGGATCTGCAACGGTACGATCGCGGCGAAGAAAGCCGGGACCAGAGGCATCGGAACCCAGAGTGTCGCCGTGATCTGGACGCGACCCTCAGGACGCAGGCAGGGCGTGCCGTCACACGCGATCTGGATGCTGCCCTCGGACTCAAACCCTTGGTCGGCAAAGGCCAGTCCGGCGGCTGAATGAGCCCGCGCAGGCGCTTGCTCGGACACCTGCGCTGTGACGTATGCGCGGCCGGCCTCGCGAGAGGCGGTGCTCACGGCATACGCCCCGGCCTGCAGACGGGCGAGCACCATGACGAGATAGAACAAAGGGACCAGCATCAGGACCGCAAGGAAGACGAACTCCACGACGGCGCTCCCGGCCTGCGCGGCCTGCCCTGAGCTCCCGAGCTGACGCAGCCGACTCCGTGGTCCGGCGATCAGCCGACGCCCGATCGACCCCACGGCGATCACTGGTTCTCCGAGAAGGCGCGGGCCTGGACGGAGAGGACATGATCGGGTCCGAGTGGTCCCAACACCGGCAACGGCGCCAGGACGCGTATCTGAACCACCTGGATCCCGTCGACCGTTGTCGTCGTCGCGGTGACATTGTCGGCATATCGATCAGCCAGGCTCGCCCTGATCATCTGTCTGGCCCGCGCCACCCCGTCCTGCGGCGAAGCGTCGGCACGGGCTCCAAGTCGTGCGCCTTCGGATGCGCACGAGATCAGCGTGTTGCGAATATGCAACGCCAGTCCCAGTTGGAAGACGGCAAGGAAGAGCAGGCTCAGCAGTCCGGACACCATGGCGAAATCGGCTACGGCGGAACCGGATTCGCGATCATCGGTCACGGCGGCGTGACGAACCGCGTCACGGCGCGCCGGGTCCGGTGACGGTGTTCATCGCCGCGGTGAACAGCGCCTCCAGCTGGTCTGCGGCGAGCGCCCACAAGATCGTGACCAGCCCGGCGGTCATCAGCGTGATGAGCACCCAGCCAGGGACATCGCCGCGGTCCTTGTCGGATCCGCGCCGCCTGAGTCCTCCGAGAACGACATGGGCGATGCCGACGACGCTGGCCGTGGCGCTGACAGTGAATGACTGGATCAGGTTCATGCGGGGTCCTTCGGGTCGTGGAACAACGGTGAACAGCTGGGCGTCATATGGAGAGCTTCAGGAAGGCGACGCCGGGGTAGATGGCAAACAGCACGGTGACCGGCAACACGACGAAGACGACCGGAATCATCATCGCGATCTCCTTCTTGCCGCCCTGCTCCATGACCGCACGGCGACCGGCCTCACGAACGTCCTGCGCCTGTGCCCGCAGGACGTCGGCCAGAGGCGTGCCGCGTTCGACCGCGATCACGATGCCGTCGACGAATCGCGCCAGACTGGCCAGCCCGGTGCGATCTGCGAGACCTTGCAGAGCAACCGGGAGGTTGGCTCCGGCGCGAGCATCGGCGAGGCACTGGCGTAGCTCGGCTGCGAGCTGGCCGTGGGAGAGCCGGCATACGCGCTCAAGAGCTCCGGTGGCGCCCTCGCCCGCGCCAACGGCAAGCGCCAGAAGCTCAGCGACGGTCGGGAACTCGGCGAGCATCTGGCGTTCACGTTTGTTGGCGGACATCGTGAGCATCTGGTCCCGAGCGACGATGCCGATGGCGACCGAGAAGAAGACGATCAGCACCGGAACGATGACCGAACCACCGTCCCTGAGCCACATCAACGTGGCCACGACGAGCCCACCCAGACCACCAACGACCCCCCATACGACCTGCTCGGCGCGGAAGCTCTCGACATCCGGGGAATGACCTGCGCGCTGCATCCGACGACGGACTGACGCCGCGCCTCCCAACAACCGCTCAACGCCCCGACCGAGGTCATCGAGCGCGGGACGAAGGATCAGCAAGAGCCCAGGGAGGCTGTTGTCCGCGCGGGCGGCGAGGAGCCGCGACGGTCGGGCGGTGTCCCTCAGGTATGGCGCGAGGCGGTCTTCGAGCCCAGGGCGCCGGTTGCCCGGAAGACCGACGAAGAACAGAAGCGCGCCGGCGGCCAGCATCGCCCCGAGTCCGGCCCCGAGCCACGACCAGTCGGCCACGAATGCCGGCAACCCATCTCGGATCGGCGCACCACCGGCGAACAGGTAGGTCACCGCAGCACCCGTCCCTCTTCGGGCAAGCGGCCGATGCGAACCATCACGCGGTAGGCAACGAGGGACAGCCCTCCGCCGATGGCCAGGACCAGAACGCCAGCCGGGCGGCTGTAGGCCTGGAGCGACCCCGGGCGGGACGACAACATCGCCAGGACGATCCACGGCGCGGCCACCGCCAACCTCGCGGCGTTGATCGTCCATCCCTGTCTGGTCTCGAGCTCCGCGCGGGTACGGGCGTCCTCGCGCAGGAAGGCCGAGAGGGTGCGAAGCAACCTGCCGAGATCGCTGCCGCCGACCTCACGCGCTATCCGCAAGGACTCGATCAGACGGTCGGCCACGGGATCACTGAGCCGATCCTTGAGCCGATCCAGGCACTCCTGGAACCGGCCCGTGGCCCGGTAGTCCTCTGCGAAGGAAGCGAAGGCAGGCCGAAGCTCCTCAGGCCCGCGGATCCTCAACTGGCTCAACGCCTCAGGCAGGGCGAGACCAGCACGGACCGCTGAGCCGATGTTGTCGACGATGTCGGGCCACAGATCGCGCATGACCGACCGCCGTTTGCGAGCTCGCATGCGCACCAACACGATGGGGGCGTAGCCGGCCATCAGCGCAAAGCAGAACGCGACCGGCAGCACCTTGGTCGTCCCTGCGAAGACGAGGAAGACCACGACGAAGGCCATCACACAGGCGCCCACCAGGCTTCGCCACGTCATCGCATCGAAACCCGCCTGGGCCAGCTCGTCCGAGAGTCGGCTGGCCGGACCAGCCTTGCGCGGCGCTGCGGGCGACTCCGGTCGTGGCCAGAAGGACCACCAGACGCAGAAGAGCCCGACGCCCAGAACCAGACCCACCCCGACGCCGATCACGGCTCAGTCCCCTTGGGCCAGAAGTGCGGCGATGTCATAGCCGGCCCGCTCGAAGCGGTCCACGTGAGGTGGGAAGCCATCCGCCCGCACGAGCTGCCCATCGCGAGAGGTGAAGATGTCCGCCACCTCGATGATGTCGCCCTCGACCCGGCCGGGCACGGCGACGATCTCGCGGACACGACGTACGCCGTCTCGTTCGAGCGCGATGTGAATGACGATGTCGATGGACCCTGCCACGGTCGGCACCACGAAGCGGCTACCAACGTTCTCGCCGGCGAGCAGAGGCAAGGTGCACATCTTGGTGACGGCCTCTCGTGCGCTGTTGGCGTGCAAGGTACACATCCCGGGAAGTCCGCTGTTAAGAGCGATCAGCAGGTCAAGACTCTCTGCCTGTCGCACCTCGCCCACGATGATGCGCGAGGGGCGCATCCGCAGCGCCTCCTTGACCAGGCGGCGCAAGGGAACCTCGCCGGTGCCCTCCAGACTGGGCTGACGACACTGCATCGAAGCCACGTCCCGAAGAGGAATCTTCAGCTCGAAGACTTCCTCGCAGGTGACCACCCGTTCACGCGAGGGGATGGCCGAGGAGAGACAGTTGAGCATCGTGGTCTTGCCACTCTGCGTGCCGCCAGCGACCAGGATGTTCAGGCCGGCGACGACCGAGGCCTCGAGAAAACGCACGGCCGGGCGGGTAAGGGTCCCGAGACGCACCAGGTCCTCGAGGTGGTCGGCCTTGACCACGAACTTGCGAATATTGACGTTCCAGTG
>PKWT01000438.1 GCA_003132125.1 Micrococcales bacterium
ACGTTCGGGACGACATACGGGCCGACGCCCATCGTCCCTGCGTTGCCCACCACTGCGTGGGTGCTGGAGGCGTAGGCGCCTCCGTCGAGGTAGATGGTGGCCTTGACGTGGACCAGCGTCCCGTCCTTGGTGGCGCCGTGCTCGTAACGCATCCGGGCCGGGTGCCGGTGGACGTGCCCGAAGAAGGACTCCTCGCGGTTGTAGACCATCTTCACCGGCTTGCCCGTGTGCAGCGCCAGGAGGCAGGCATGCACATGCATCGACACGTCCTCACGGCCCCCGAAGGCTCCGCCGACGCCGGCGAGGGTCAGACGCACCTTCTCGGGGGGAAGTCCCAGGGCGGCGCAGATCTGCCGCTGGTCGGCGTGCAACCACTGGGTGGCGACATACAGCTCCACCCCGCCGTCCTCCGCGGGGACAGCCAACCCGGACTCCGGACCGAGGAAGGCCTGGTCCTGCATGCCGACCTCGTACTCGCCGACCACCACGACATCGGCGACCGGCACCGGGTCGCCTTTGCGGATCTTCAGGTGCCTGACCAGGTTGCCCTGTGGGTGCAGGTGGGCCTGCTCGCGGTTCAGCTCGCGAGCCGGGGTCGTCGTGCCCTTGGCCAGGTCCCACCCCGGGTGTCCGAGGGCCTCGATCGGGTCGGTCACCGGCTCGTACACCTCGTAGTCGACCCGGATCTTCTTCGCTGCCTGTCGTGCGACGTCCGGGTGGTTGGCGGCGACGAGGGCGACGGGTTCGCCTTGGTAGCGCACGACGTCGATGGCCAGCACCGGCTGGTCGGATATCTCGAGGCCGCAGAGCTTGTCTCCCGGCACGTCTTCGTAGGTGAGAACCGCCGACACTCCGGGAGTCGCCAGCGCCGGCCCGATGTCGATGGAGCGGATCCGGGCATACGGGTGCGGACTGCGCAGCGTGACCCCCCAGATCATGTCGTCCATCCACAGGTCGCTCCCGTAGGCGAACTCGCCGAGCGCCTTGAGGTTGCTGTCCGGCCGCGGTGGGCTGTCGCCGACCCGTCCCTCGCCGACCTCGGTGCGGCGCTGGGTGTCTGTTGTGGTGCGCGCTGGGGCGGTGGTCATGGCGGTCAGCCGGCCTTCCGGACGAGGGACTGGTGCACAGTGGTCGCTTCACGGGCGATGGCGCTCTCGTCCACGGTGACCACCCGGTCCTGCTCGACGACGACCCGGCCGTCGACGAGCAGCAGCTCCAGCGGTGGCGGGCTGCCGAGGATGAGAGCGGCGACGGGATCGGTGATGTCGGCATGCGCGATCGTGTCGAGCCGCCAGAGGGCGAGGTCGGCGAGCTTGCCCGGCTCGATCGAACCCAGATCGTCCGCTCGGCCCAGAACCCGGGCGCCACCAATCGTGGCGAGCTCCAGCGCGTCCCGCACCCCGAGCGCCTTGGGGCCACCGCGAGCCCGCGCGAACAGAACCGCGTGACGCGCCTCCTCGAGCATGCTGGCGGACTCGTTGCTCGCGGCGCCGTCGACGCCGAGGCCCACCCGGGCGCCGGCGTCCATCAGGTTGCGGGTCCGTGCGATGCCGGCCCCGAGCCGGGCGTTCGATGTCGGGCAGTGCGCGATCCCCGTCGACGTCTCACCGATGCGTTGAACGGACCGGTCGTCCAGGTGGATGCCGTGCGCGAACCACACGTCGTCGCCGAGCCAGCCGAGTCGTTCGGCGTACTCCAACGAGGAGCAGCCGAAGCGCTCACGGCAGAAGTCCTCCTCGTCGAGGGTCTCCGCCAGGTGGGTGTGCAGACGCACCCCGAGTCGACGGGCGAGGGTGGCCGCCTCGCTCATCAGCTCGCCGGAGACCGAGAACGGGGAGCACGGTGCGACGGCGATCTGGAGCATCGACGAGGGAGAGGGATCGTGCCAGCGGGTAACGGCCGCCTCGGTGGCAGCGAGAGCTGCGTCCCGGTCCTCGACGACGTGGTCGGGGGGGAGGCCTCCCTGACTGCGCCCGAGGTCCATGGACCCGCGCGCCGGGTGGAATCTCAGCCCCACCGAACGGGCCCCCTCGATCTCGGCTGCGAGCAGGTCGCCGCCGTCGCGCGGGAACACGTAGTGGTGGTCGCTGGTCAGGGTGCAGCCGGTGCGCGCGAGCCAGGCGAGGCCACCGCGGGCGGCGACGTTCACGGCATACTCGTCGATCCCTGCCCACACCGGATAGAGGGTGGTCAGCCACTCGAAGAGGGTGGCGTCGGCGGCGAGCCCGCGCGTCACCCACTGATAGAGGTGGTGGTGCGTGTTGACCAGGCCAGGGGTGAGCAGGCAGCCCGAGCCGTCGATCACTCTCGCGCCCGCGATCTCGGGCGCGGGTCCCTCGCCGACCGTCTCGATCCGGTTGCCCACGATGATGACGTGGCCGTGGGACAGCTCTGTGCGGGCCGGGTCCATCGTCGCGATGGCACANNCCGGGGACGTGGCGGCCATGGCTAGAGGGTTCCGGGGTTCGAGCGCCGGTCCGCAGCGAGGTGCACCGCGTCGAGGATCTTCTCGTATCCCGTGCAACGACAAAGGTTTCCGGCCAGCGCCTCCCGGATCTCTGGGTCGCTCGGGTCTTCGCTGCGCTCGAGCAGGTCGTGGGCGGCGACGACCAGCCCGGGGGTGCAGAAGCCGCACTGGATCGCGCCGGCCTCGACGAAGGCCCGCTGCACGGGGTGCAGCTCGTCGTCGTGCCGCAGCCCTTCGACGGTGACGATCTCGCGACCCTCCGCCTGGCCCGCCGCCACGAGACACGCGCAGACCGGCACGTGGTCGAGGTAGACGGTGCACGCGCCGCACTCGCCCTGCTCGCACGCGTTCTTCGATCCCGGCAGGCCCATTCGCTCACGCAGGGCGTAGAGCAGGCTCTCGCCCTCCCAGACATTGTCGACCTGACGCTTCTCGCCGTTGACCGTCGTGTTGATGCGCATGTCTCAGGCAACCTTTCGGTAGTCGTTCCAGGCCCAGACCAGGCAGCGTCGGGCAATGACGGAGAGGGAGTGCAGGCGGTATGCCGCGCTGCCGCGGACGTCGTCTATGGGGTCAGCCGCGGCACTCACCTGCGTTCCGAACTCCCTTGCGAGAGAAGGCGGTAGCTCGCCGCGTGACTCCCAGAGACCCGCCTCCTCGAGTGCGTTCCCGGCAAAGGCGCCCGCCATAGCGGCGACGCGCGGGGTTGGCGCCGACGAGCCGATGCCTGTGCCGACGGCCTTCCGGCCCGGGTGCAGCGCGAGCCCGAAGGAGCACACCGCGATGACCATGGCGTTGCGTGCGCCGATCTTCGAGAACTGCTGAGGCCCAGTTGCGGGGGCGATCCAGATCGCGCGGATGAGCTCGTCGGGCTGCAACGCGTTGCGCTTCACACCGAGGTAGAAGTCGCTCACCGGTATGCGCCGTGGGCCTCGGACCGACTCGACCTCGACCTCGGCGCCGGCGGCGAGCAGCGCCGGGTGGCAGTCTCCGGCCGGCGAGGCGGTTCCCAGGTTGCCGCCCACGGTGCCGCGGTTGCGGATCTGGGGGGAGCCGACCGTCCGGGACGCCATGGCGAGCCCCGGAAGCTGGTCGGCGAGCTCAATGATCAGCTGCGCGTACGTCACACCGGCCCCCAGGCGGACGAGGCCGTCCTGCTCGTACGACTCACTCAGGTCGCGGACGCGGGTCAGGTCGATGAGCGCGCTCGGGCGGCGTCGATCGAAGTTCAGCTCCACCATGACGTCGGTGCCCCCGGCGATCGGCACGGCGTCGGGGTACTCGGCCTTGGCGGCGAGCGCATCGGCCCATGAGTCGGGTCGGAGGAAGTCCATGTCGGCTCCTGGTCCACTGGATAGCGGCACCTGGCCGGGCGCCGTGCCCCTAGTAGATCGCAGCGGGGCGTTCTTCAGACACCTTTTGACCAGGACAGGCGGCGACGTAGCCACAAGGCGACGTAGACCAGAGCCAGGAGCACGGGCACCTCGATCAGCGGTCCGACCACCCCCGCCAGAGCCTGTCCGGAGGTGACGCCGAAGACGCCGATGGCCACGGCGATGGCGAGCTCGAAGTCGTTGCTGGCTGCGGTGAAGGCAAGGGTCGTGGTCCGCGGGTAGGTGAGGGAGAGTGCGCGCCCGATGGCGAAGCCAAGGAACCACATGATGAAGAAGTAGCCGAGCAGCGGCAAGGCGATCCGCGCCACCGTCAACGGTTCGGAGGTGATGGTGCTGCCCTGCAACGCGAACAGGACGACCACGGTGAACAGCAGTCCCCACAGCGCGATCGGGCTGATCCTGGGCAGGAGCTTGGTCTCGTACCACTCTCGTCCCTTCGCCCGTTCGCCCAGTGTTCGGGTGAGGTATCCGGCGACCAGCGGGATGCCGAGGAAGATCGCGACGATCTTGGCGATGCCGAGGATGGAGACATCCAGAGTCGACTGCTCCAGCCCCAGCCAGCCGGGCAGAACCTGGAGGTAGAAGTAGCCCAGGGCTGCGTAGGCGATCACCTGGAACACCGCGTTGAGAGCAACCAGGACCGCTGCCATCTCGCGGTCGCCACAGGCCAGGTCGTTCCAGAGCAGAACCATGGCGATGCAGCGGGCGAGCCCGACGAGGATGACGCCGGTTCGGTATGCCGGCTGGTCCGCCAGCAGCAGCCACGCGAGGGTGAACATCACCAGCGGGCCAATGACCCAGTTCATCACCAGTGACGCCGCCATCATCCGTCGATCTGCGGTGATGAGGCCGATCTCGTTGTAGCGGACCTTGGCCAGAACCGGGTACATCATCAGCAGGAGTCCCAGTGCGATCGGCAGCGAGGTCTCGCCGACCTTTACAGCGTCCAGGGCTTCGTTGAGGCCGGGCATAATCCGCCCCAGGACGAGTCCGAGGACCATCGCCAGGCCGATCCACAGCGGCAGCATCCGGTCCATCGCCGACAAGGCGACAACGATCGGCCCGTCTGCCGGTTCGGGCTCCCGGGCGACGGGAGTGTTTGAGTGTGAAGTCACGAGCACGGCCTCCGGGTCTGCTGGGCATCGCGGGCTTGGGCCGCGAGCTCGGTGAGGGTATTGGCCAAGGAAGCCAAGGCTTCTGGTCGCAGCCGGTAGTAGGTGTAGCGTCCGGCTGGCTCCGTCACCACGAGGCCGGCTTCACGGAGCACCCTCAGGTGGTTGGACAAGTTGGTCTGCCGGGCCCCGGTGAGCTCCACAAGGTGGCAGGTGCACAGCTGCTCTTTCGCGAGAAGCTCGACGATCTGGCGTCGGAGGGGATCGGCTATGGCCCGAACTAACTCATCAGTGGTCGCTGACATCAGCATATACTGACCATAGCGGGAGCTGCTTCGACGCGAGGGCATCGACCCTGAAGTCCGGCCGACCCCGCTTGCTCGCCTTGACAGAATAGTTCTGCGTCATAGATATGCGTCAACATCGCCCGCGAGCGAGATCAACCCGGTTGCGGTCGACGCCATGCTGGAGCTTGGTATCGACATCCGCGCCGAGCGCCCCAAGGTCCTGACGACCCAGGCCGTGCAGGCTTCTGACGTCGTTATCACGATGGGTTGCGGTGACGCCTGCCCGATCTTCCCCGGCAAACGCTACGAGGACTGGAAGCTCGAGGACCCGGCCGGACAGGGCATCGAGTCCGTCCGCCCGATCCGCGACGAGATCCGTGCACGAGTGCTCACTCTGCTCCACGAGCTCGGTATCGAGCCCGTCGAGCTTGCCGTCTGAGGGATGCCGGCTGAACCGGCCCTACTCGTCTTGTCGGNNGACCGAGTCACCGCCGTAGATCCGCTCGGCCATGTCCACCGCCTGCTCCGGACTCTTGATCCTCAAGTGTCGGAACAGAACGACCAGGTCAGTGATGTCCTGGGGGCGGCCGGCAGCCATTTTCATCGCCAACAGGTTGGCGGGGGAGGACACCGCGACCTGAAGACCTTCGACGTCAAAGGAGACCGGGTCCTCGTCGGGGAGGGGGATGAACGCTTGAGCCGCGGCGCTCAGCCAGCCGACCGGGAGGCCAAGGTCTGCGGCCATGGATGCGGCCTCATCAGCGATCGATGTCGGTGGGTGAAAGATCGCGTCGATGTCTCGGGTGGCTCGCCGAGTGTCGAACTCCAGGGCCATCGCGGCTCCGCCAACGACATACAGCCGGCCCGCGACACCCTTGGCGGACAGACGACGACCCAGCTCGGTGAGCAGCTCGACGATCTTGTCGCGGTCGAATCCCGTGTCGGCACGGTCGAACCCCTGCCTCATCGGTGCCTCCTACGCCGTCTGGAACGCCGACGCGTCCAGCCAGATACCGAGACGCGAAAAGTCGATGGGTGTGCGTGACATGGTGCGGGCGGCCAAGAGACCTCCACCGTCGGCCGGGAACCACCATGACGTCAGCGGCGTCCGGCGGGTCCACTTCGGCGCGGTGATCCCCCGTCGCCGGCAAGTCTGAGCCACGGACGCCGCAAGCAGCGTGTCCCATCGCCGGTCACCGGTCGGGCGCGGTCGGCGCAGGAAGTCCGCAATCTCACCCAGGTCCTGCAACCCCCGGAAGTCGTTGATGGCCACAACGAGCGTGCGCAGCGCGAAGTCCTCATCGCCGCGTTCGAGCTCGCCCTTGATCGCCTCGGCAGCGGCGCGCGCCGTCAACCACGGACGCGCCGGCCCGGCGATCTCCCGCAGGAGGCGACCGACCTCCGGCTGGCTACGGCCGGTGAGCGTGGCGATGCGTCGCTGGCTGAGCCCGCAGCGGTGCGCGTCGAGGACCACCTGCCGGAGCTGGGCGCGGCCCTGGCGAACCAGCTCATCGGCACGCCGGGACCGCTTGGCGATCTCAGTCTCGAAAGTCATACTACTGATAGTAACTACTATCGGGTGAGATGCAAGGGAACCTGCGTCACTCAGCCGGCTGCGCCTACCCGTCCGATTCGCGGGCGTTGGGGGTGCCGTCGTGGTCCGCGTCGGCCGCCTCCTCCGCGAACAGGCATCGGTAGACGTTGCTGCGGGCGCGCAGGAGTATGCCGGCGAGCGCGGCGGCGGTGATGGAGCCGGCGAGGACGGCGACCTTGACGTGATTGTCGCGGTCGCTGCCGGGGCCGAACGCGAGCTCGCCGATGAGCAGCGACACGGTGAACCCGACGCCGGCCAGCATCGCGAGGCCTAGCACGTCCCACCACGCAAGGTCGGCGTCCAGCTCGGCGCGGGTGAAGCGGGCTACCAACCACGTTGCGCCGAGCACGCCGACGGGCTTGCCGACGACGAGGCCGACGAGGATGCCGATCGCGACCGGGTCGTGCAGCGCGCTGCTCAGCCCGCTGGCGCCGCCAACGGTGACACCGGCGGCGAAGAACGCGAACACTGGGACGGCGACCGATGCGGACAAGGGGCGCCATCGGTGCTCGAAGTGCTCGGCCAGCCCGGGCCCTTCGCCCGCGGACTGGCGCATGACGGGCACGGCGAACCCGAGCAGGATGCCGGCGACGGTGGCATGCACGCCAGATGCATGGACCAGCGTCCAGGTGGTCGCCGCGAGTGGCAGCAGCAGCCACCATGATCGGTTGCGGCGCTGCACCGCAAAGGTGAACAGCGCCAGCGGGACGACGGCGAGCAGCAGCGGCGCGACCTGCAGGTCGTGGGTGTAGAAGGTCGCGATGATCGTGATCGCGAGCAGGTCGTCGACGACGGCCAGGGTGAGCAGGAAGGTGCGCAGCGCCGAGGGCAGGTGGGAGCCGATGATGGCCAGCACCGCAAGGGCAAACGCGATGTCGGTCGCGGTCGGGATGGCCCAGCCGGTGATGTCGCCGGACCCACCGAGGTTCACCGCGGCATACAGCAGGGCAGGCACGAGGACGCCGCCGACGGCTGCGGCGACGGGGACGGCGGCCCGGGCCGGGTCGCGCAGGTCACCTGCGACGAACTCGCGCTTGAGCTCGAGCCCAGCGACGAAGAAGAAGATCGCGAGGAGCCCGTCGGCAGCCCATGCCCCAAGCGTCAGCCGCAGGTGCAGAGACTGCGGACCAACCTGGGCGTCACGTAACGAGAAGTACCCGGCCGACCATGGGGAGTTCGCCCACACCAGCGCGCCAACCGCTGCGACCAACAACAGCGCCCCGCCGACGGTCTCTTTGCGCAGAACGTCGGCGATGCGGGACGTCTCAAGCCAGGACCCTCGGCCCAGCAGCCGGGGTGGCGCCTGCCAGTTGCTCATCCGAGCGCGTAGTACCGGAGCCACAGGTACAGCCAGCTGACAACGATCGTGACGGCGGCGACGATCGAGCCGTACTTGGTGAACTGCCAGAAGGAGATCGGGTGCCCGTTGCGGGCAGCGATTCCGATGATGACGACGTTCGCGCTGGCCCCTACGGCGGTCGCGTTCCCTCCGAGGTCGGCTCCGAGCGCGAGCGCCCACCATAGGGCCGTCGCGTGCCCAACACCGTTGCCGGCGTCGACCATGGTCTGCACCAGCGGGGCGACGGTCGCCACGTAAGGGATGTTGTCCACGATGCCGGACAGCAGGGCGGAGCCTCCCAAGAGCACGGAAGACGCCAACAGGTAATGGTTGCCGACCGCCTCGGTGAGCAGACTTCCGAGCCGGCCGATGACGCCGACCTCGACGAGGGCACCGACCATGATGAACAGGCCCATGAAGAACACCAGGGTGGGCCACTCGACCTCTTCGAGGAACTCCGGCGGGTCGAGCTTGGACAGGGCGACCAGCGCGCCGGCGCCGAGCAGCGCGACCATGGATGGTTGGATGTGCAGGAAGGAGTGGGCCACGAAGCTGACCATCACCGCGACAAGCACGATCCCGGACCGCAGGAGCAGTCCGCGGTCTTTGATGACCTCGCGTTCGTCGAGGGCCATCAGGGCGGCCACTCGTTCGGGGTCGTAGGTGAACGCTGACCGGAACAGCACCCGGCACAGTCCGATGAACACCACCAGCAAGATGATGACGATGGGGGCGAGGTTGACCACGAAGTCGTTGAACGTCAGCCCGGCGCGGCTGGCGATGATGATGTTCGGGGGGTCGCCGATGAGCGTGGCCGTGCCGCCGATGTTCGAGGCGAGTGCCTCGGCGATCAGGAACGGTACCGGAGCCAGCCCGAGCCGGTCGCAGACCAGCAGAGTGACCGGTGCGATGAGCAGCACGGTGGTCACGTTGTCCAGCAGCGCCGACGCGACTGCGGTGATGACCACGAGCATGACCATGGTGGCGAACGGGCGGCCACGGGTTCGTTTGGCAGCCCAGATGGCCACGAAGTCGAACACCCCGGTCTGCTTCAGGACGCTGACAATCACCATCATGCCCAGCAGCAGGAAGATGACGTTCCAGTCGACGCCGGTCTTCTCGCTGAAGAACGCGACCCGTGTGTCGACCACGCCGAGGAGCACCATTGCCGCGGCGCCGGACAGGGCGGCTGCGACCCGGTGGATGCGTTCGGTGGCAATCAGGACATAGGCGGCGGCGAACACCGCGACGACGAGTACCGACGTCATCAGCTTGCAGGCGCGGGGGGCAGCAGGTGTTCGAGGAGGCGGTTGACCGTGATCGCACCGACGACCTTGTCACCGTCGACGACGGCGACCAAGGGGCTGCGCATGCGGGCCATCACCGCGGCCACCTCGAGGCTGGTGGCGTCGGCGTCAACGACCGGCAGGTCGTCGTAGTCCGGTGGTTGGGGCAGCAGGTCCCGCACGGTGCTGCGCACCAGCTTGCGGAACAGCTCGTCAGACGCCCGTTCGTCCAGCGCCCGCGCCAACCCTGGGTCGTCCTGCACGTACGTGGGGATGAGGAAGCGCAGAACTTCGGAGCCGGGCAAGATGGTGTAGGGCCGACCGTCGTCGCCGGAAATGATGAGACCCGGCCAGCGCAGCCTCGCCATCGTCTGCGCGGCATCCATCGCGTCGGTGTCCGGGGTGACGATGGGGAACGGTTGTGCGAGCGTGCGAGCGGTCATCGGGTACTCCAAGTGGGTGGNNGCCACGACGCGTCGGCGTGGACCCTCGAGGGTGGGATACCTGAAATCAAACTGGTCGGGGTGACAGGATTTGAACCTGCGGCCTCTTCGTCCCGAACGGGGGACCACAGTTCGCTGCCGTACTGCTGAGCACGCGCGGGGGCGTTCTGAGCACGATAGCGGTGCATCTGGTTCGTCTAGTGCGGTCCGGTGGGCCTGGGTTTGTTCCTTTTCTGTTCCCTGGCTTCATGTCCGTTTCGGAGGCGACCGACTGGGCCGCATGACGTCCCCATTTTCTGAGCAGCAGCAGGCCAATGCGTAAGTCCGTCCCTGCATGGGAGCAGGCGAACCATC
>PKWT01000331.1 GCA_003132125.1 Micrococcales bacterium
GGGTGCCCGTCGCGTCGGCGTGCAGGGCGTGTGCCGGCGCGCCAAGGACGGGCGATGGTCCGGGTCCGTGCAGCGCGAGCAAGGCCCCGGCCAGGGCGCGGGTGCTGCTCGCTCGGCGGGCGTCGTCGTCGGCGGCCATCTCGGCGTAGGTCGCGACCGCTGGGGCCGCGGCGGCGATCATCGGCACCCAGCCGAGGACTCCCTTCAGGCTGTCTAGTGCCCACAGCAGTGCGTGATGTCGCTGCTCGATGTGTGCCCGTTCGTGGGAGAGGACCGCGGTGAGCTCATCACGGCTGAGCGCATCGAGTGCGCCCTGGGAGATGACGATGCGCGCGCGGTGCGTGGGGAGGCTGTAGACGCTCCTGTCTGGGGTCGGTACCACCCAGACCTGGGTTCCGTGCAGACACCGCTGTTCGGCCACCGCGGTTAGAGCATGGAGATGGGTCCGGAGATGTTCACGTGAGCGAACGTGACGCACGGTTGCGCTGGTGATCAGCCACGCGGCCAGGGACAACGGGACGAGAAGCATCGTGAGCACCGGCACATCGGTGGTCCACATCGGCGACCGGGCCAAGAAGGGGTTCGCCGCTGCCAGACACCGCTGACAGATCGCACCGACCCGGCCGGGCAGCCTCGGGCCGGTGAAGATCCAGGTCAAGAGCGGACCCAGCGCGAGGAATGCGAGCGTCCACACGGCCGCTGAGGCCGTCCAGATCGCGATCCCCAGCCGTGGGCGCGCACTGAAGGTCGGGATGGGTCCGCCGAGGACGCGGGGCCCGACCGTTGCCCCCGCAACGAGGAGCACCAGGAGCGCCAGGGGCAGCGCCATCGGGGTCACGTGGCCCGCCGAGCTGTGGGGCCGGGAGGCTCCCGTCCGGACTCGTGGGCGGGGTCGGCGAGGAGCTCACGCAGCAGGGCTGCATCCTCCTCGGACATCGCCTCCACGAAGTGCAGGAACGACGCCGCCGGGTCCCCGCTGATGGTCAGTGCCTGGGCCATGAGCCCTGCTGCGTACTGGCTTCGCGTCTGCAGCGGACGGTGGGCCCAGGTGCGACCGGCACTGATCCGCTCGACCATCCCCTTCTTCACCAGGTTGGTCAGCACGGTGGCCACCGTCGTGTAGGCGAGCCTATGTGACGTCAGCTGTTGCAGGACCTCGCGGGCGCAGAGCTGCTCAGGACAGTCCCACAGGATGACCATAACCTCTTGCTCGAGCGCGCCCAGGCGTGGAATCGCGGCGCGTGGCTCAGACACTGGCCAACACCGAGGGTTTCGTCGCGCACAGGACCTGCCCACGCAGCCGCATCAGCAGGGCGCCCGCGGTCGTCACGAGGGCAGTGGCCGCCAGGTAGGGCTGCACGGGGGCGAACCAGGTCAGGGCACCGGAATACCCGAGCGCGAGCAGCGCGATCTTGTTGCACACCGGGCAGCCGACGGCGAACCAGGCGAGGACGCCGCCAGCCATCCCAAACCGGCTCGGCGCGTCGCTCGGGTCGACGACCTCCTTGACGTCGCCTCCGCCGCGGAAGGGGCGGACATACGTCGCTGCCAACATCCCCGCAAGGATCGAGGTGGCGATCCACACGGGGTAGTTCCACGCGACCACCGGGACCTCCCGGCCGAAGACCGGGTTGGGGATCAGAACCGTTGGAATCCCGATCAGCAGGGCGAAACCGACGCTGAAGCCAACAGCTGCCAAGTGCTGCCGAACCGTCCAGCTACGCAAGGCAAGAACGCTGGCCTCCAGTGTGCGCCGGGGCTCGGTGGATGTGGATCTGTCCGGGAGCATGCTCCTACTATGCCGCATAGAGGGGCAAGAGGTTGCATAGCAGGAAGTGGTCCGCCAAAAGTCCGCCAGCCCTAACGACCGGGAGGGTTCTCTCCTGCTCACTCGTACCCGATGCCGGGTCCACTGCATACCCGGTGTCNNATCGTGGCGACCCCGCTGCGATGGGTGACCGGATGGCTGTTCTTCTCCGCGTTCTGGCGCCGCGCGGTCCTTGCGCCCGCCAAGCTTGATCCCACCAGCCCGTTGTGGAATGGCAAGAAGATCAACGATTTCCTGCCGCACTCCCTGGGCATCGGCAACATGCTGGAGTGGCTGGTCACCCACCCCGACATGCTGCAGGTCTTCCTCCTCG
The DNA here is from genome assembly GCA_003132125.1 of Micrococcales bacterium. Lineage (GTDB taxonomy): Bacteria > Actinomycetota > Actinomycetes > Actinomycetales > Dermatophilaceae > UBA4719. Next base: position 2,142 of record PKWT01000331.1, read on the forward strand.
GATTCACCGTGGTCGAAGCGCTCGTCGGCCTCGCCTTACTGCTGGGCCTGGCGACCCGGTTCGCCGCGCTCGCCACCGCGGTGCTTTCGTTCGGGATCCTTCTGGGCGCCGGCTGGATTGGCACCACGTGCCTGGACGAGTGGCAGATCGGGGCGGCTGGCATCGCGGGTTCGTTCACCGTACTGCTCGCCGGAGCGGGCCCATGGTCGCTCGACCGGTTGTGGACGCGCCGGTTCCCCAGGGCGGCCCTCCGCCCCCTGGCCAGGCTGGCGGCCACCGGTCCGCTCGGCCGAGATGGGCGCCTGGGCGCGGTGACCCGCGCGGCGGCTGCCCTCGCCGTGACGGCTTTGCTGATCACCCTGGCCACCAACCAGGTCTTCGCCGGTGGCGTATGGGGTCCGTTGCACAACGACTCCAAGGCACCGCACCTCACTTTGAGCAACGTTGCGCTGACACCCACCGGCGACGTCTCGCTACGTGTTTACCGCGACGGCGGCCCAGACACGTATGGAGCTTTCATCATCTCGGCTACGGTCGTCGATGCGGCCGGGGCCACGGTCGAAGTCTTCGACGCCCAGGCGCTGTCCACACTGCCCCGCACTGCCATGACCAACTACTACATCAACAAGGTCGTACCGGGCGGGCACGCCCTCGTCGTGCCGCTCGCAGCCAAAGCCGACCTGAGACTCGCACCGACGTCTCCCGTGGGGTTGTCTTCCGGGAGCTACAAGATCGTGCTCACCGACGTCAGCGGCATGTCCTGGACCACCACGGCGAGGGTGCCCTGACGGGTCTGTCTCCGCTTGGTGTGTCCCGGGACGGTCCTATAGATCGTCAAGGCGTGAGCGGGCCGGTGATGAGGTCGTGGTAGCCCTCGCGGGCGATGAAGCGCTTGAGACAACGCAGGTTGTCCTTCGTCGACAGACCCTTTTCGCCCGCGCCGGCTGGCGTAGGCGCGGGTGCGCGGGTCGTAGGGCAGCAGACAGACGAACC
>PKWT01000125.1:0-5788 GCA_003132125.1 Micrococcales bacterium
GAAGGGGCAAGTGTTCACCGACTGGTCCTCGACACGACATTGCAGACTCATCAACGGGCGCCGGTGACGCTGCTGTACTGCCTGCATGAGGGTCGCCGTGGTGTCCGAGTCCTTCCTCCCGCACGTCAACGGCGTGACCGGTTCGGTGCTGCAGGTACTCAGACACCTGCGCAGGACCGGGCACGACGCACGGGTTATCGCGCCGGGGGCCCCGCCCCCCATCTGTGAGGGCTTCGCGGTGGTCGCGCTGCCCTCGGTTGGCCTGCCTGGCTACTCCCAGGTCCGCCTGCCGGTCGTCGTCACCGCTACGCTGGTCCGCGAGCTCGCCCGGTTCGCCCCTGACGTCATTCACCTCGCCTCCCCGTTCGTCCTGGGCGGGCCGGTGGTGCGCGCTGCAGCGTCGCTGCACATCCCGGTAGTTGCCATCTACCAGACCGACGTCGCCGGCTTCGCGCGCCGGTACGGGTTCACCGCGGCATCGAACGTCGCGTGGCGACGGATCCGCTCGATCCACGAACGCGCACACATCACGTTGGCTCCTTCGCCCACCGCCGCCCGCGACCTCGAGGAACACGGAGTTCCTCGGGTCCAGGTCTGGCCGCGAGGCGTGGACACCGCCGCCTTCTCGCCCGCGCACCGCGACGCCGGCTGGCGGGCCAGGCTGGCCCCCGCAGGGGAGGTCCTGGTCGGTTTTGTCGGCCGACTGGCGGCCGAGAAACAGATCGAAGACCTCACGGTCCTCGCCGACCTGCCAGGCGTCCGGCTCGTCGTCATCGGGGACGGACCAGAGCGGGAGCGGCTGACACAACGCCTGCCCGGGGCCCACTTCACCGGCGTACTGACCGGCCGTGACCTCTCGCGCGCGGTCGCAAGCCTCGATGTCGTGGTCCACCCCGGCCCCTACGAGACGTTCTGCCAGGCCGCCCAAGAGGCCATGGCCAGCGGTGTCCCCGTCGTGGCCGTCGGGGCGGGAGGACTGCTCGACCTTGTCGACAGCAGCCGAACCGGGTGGCTCTACCCGCCCGGCGACCTGCAGGCCCTGCGCGCACACGTCGCGGACCTGGCCGGGGACCAGACCAAGCGGCGGGCGATGGGCACCACAGCCCACCAGTCGGTTCGGGCGCGGACCTGGCCGGTCGTGTGCGACCGACTCCTGGACCATTACGACGAGGCCGCGCGCAGCATGGTCATGGACGGTCCCTGAGTGCGCATCGTCCACGTCGCGAACGCCTACACCCCGCGCAGCGGAGGGATCCGCACCACCGTCCACGCCCTCGGACACGGGTATCGCTGCGCGGGCCACGAGTTCGTGCTGGTGGTCCCCGGTCCACGAGCCGGCGACGAGGACCTTCCCTGGGGCCGCCGGGTCACCATCCCCGGCCCGAGAGTCCCCGGGTCCGGCGGCTACCGCGTCCTGGCGGACCTGCGCCGGGTGCGCGCCGCCCTGGACGCGCTTGACCCCGACCGTCTCGAGGTGTCCGACCGCCTGACTTTGCGCGGGCTCGGCCGGTGGGCCACTGCGGCCGGGGTGCCGTCAATCGTGATCGCGCACGAGCGTGTCGACGGCATCCTGCGCGCCTTCACCCCGCTGGGCGCCCGAGCGGCACAGCAGGCGGCCGACCGACACAACGCGACGACAGCCGACTGCTTCGACCGTGTCGTGACCACCACCGCCTTCGCCGCGCAGGAGTTCGCCCGCATCGGAGTACCCACCGACCATGTGCCGCTGGGCGTCGACCTCGAACAGTTCCGACCGGCGAATCGCGCCCCGACAGATGGCGTCCCCCTGCTCGTTCTGTGCAGCCGGTTGTCGCGTGAAAAGCGGCCCGACCTCGCCATCGAAGCACTACGAGTGCTGCACCGCGGCGGCTTCCCGGCCCGACTCGTCATCGCCGGGTCCGGCCCGCTCACCGCCTCGCTGCGACGCAGGGCCCGAGGACTGCCGGTACAGCTGGTCGGGCACCTGGCGGACCGCGCGTCCGTCGCCGACCTGCTCGGGGCCGCTGACGTCGTCCTGGCCCCGGGCCCGGTGGAGACCTTCGGCCTCGCAGCGCTGGAGGCCCTGGCATGCGGCACGCCCGTCGTGGCGGCGAGCACGTCCGCAGTGGCCGAGCTCGTGACAGGCGCCGCCGGTCGCAGGGCACGGCCCGAACCCCCTGCACTCGCCGCCGCCATCGCAGCACTGTTGGCTGTGCCGAAGGAGCAGCGGCGGAACGCGGCACGGGCGCGCGCCGAGTTGTTCCCCTGGTCACGCACGACGGACACGATGCTCGCCCTGCACGGCCTCACCGCACCCGATTCGGGCCACCGCCGGGCGCAACCAGCGGCGCAAGGGTGATCTACGGCGACGGGTCCGAACCGCTGGCGATCGCCCACCGCGGGGGCGCGGCGCTTGCGCCGGAAAACTCCCTCGCCGCCTTCGCATTGGCGTCGGCGCTGGGCTTGCGTTACCTCGAGACCGACATCCGAGTGACCGCCGACGGCCAGCTGGTCTGCTTCCACGACCACACCCTCGATCGCGTGACGTCCGCCACCGGCCCGGTCCGCTCGAAGCCACTCCGCGATCTGCGCAGACTGCGGATCAACGGCATCGAACCGGTCCCTACGTTCGACGAGGCGCTCGACGCCTTCCCGGAGCAGTGTTTCACGGTCGACCTGAAGGACCAGGCCGCGATCGAGCCGCTCGTGAAAGCGTTGCAGCGCAAGGGAGTTGCCGAACGAGTGTGTATCGCGGGTGCCTGGGACGGGTGGCTCGCTCACGTCCGTCGCGAGGTTCCCGGGATCAGTTCGGCGCTGGGCTGGCGATCGCTGACCGCGCTGCTGACGTGTGCCAAGACCGGTCTGCGGCCGCCGAAGGCCTTGGCCACCGCCCCATTTGCCCACGTGCCTGTCAAGCTCTCTCGCGTCCCCATCTTTGTCGAGCGGCTTGTCGCGATGTCGCACGACATCGGCGTCCGGGTGGTGACCTGGACGGTGGACGACCCGGTCGTCATACGGCGCCTGCTCGATGTCGGTGTGGATGCGATCATCACCAACCGCCCCGACGTCCTGCGCGAGGTACTCATCGCGCGCGACCAATGGACCCCGATGCCTTCGCGCCATGAGGCCAACGAACCCTGACCTCCGTTCTCGCCGACCTCGGATCGAGGCGCGAGAGCTGTGCGACGATCGCGGGAGGCGAACGAAGGAGCTGGCGTGTTCTGGCATGGCAGGCAGATGTACCGGCGGTTGTCCGAAGAGGTTCGTGCGGCGCGACTGGCGGCAGGAGGTGGCGATCTCGCGCCGGTGACCGAGGACGACATCGCGGGGCTGCCCGCAACGGTCCAGCGGTACCTGCACGCGATGGGTGTGGTGAACCGGCCGCGCGACTGGTCGTTCCAGGCACACATCACCGGGCGCTTCCGGCTGCGGGGGCAGGGATCCTGGATGCCCGCCGAGGTCTGGCAGTACAACAGCGCTGTGGAAGTCGCCCGCTTCTTCCACATGCGCATCGACTTCGCCGGAGTGGTGCCGATGGTGGGCCGGGACATCTACCTACGCGGGCAAGGGGTGATGCACGGCAAACTGCTCGGCCTGGTCACTGTGGCGCACACGCAGGGCCCGGAGACAGACCTCAGCGAGCTGGTCACCTACATGAACGACGCGGTGCTGATGGCCCCCTCGATGCTCCTGCGACCGAACACCTCCTTCTCGCCCGTGGACGACAATGCCTTCGACGTCACCCTCGTCGACGCCGGTCAGACGGTTACCGCCCGGGTGTTCCTGGATGACGCCGGGCGCCCGGTCAACTTCAGTACCACCGACCGGTACGCCGACCTTCCCGGTGGCCTCGTCCGGGCGGAATGGACCACACCCATCGACGGCTGGCAGCCAGACGGTGACCGGTTTGTCTTCACCCGCGGCAGTGCCATTTGGCAGCTGCCCGAGGGCCCACTGGCCTACCTGGACTTCCGCATCCCCCGGGGCGGTGTCCGGTACAACGTCGCACCCGCCGACATCACGGACGCATCCACATAGGCGGGGTGTCGATGCCCGTCTTCGAGAGCCTTCGAACGTGGCGCTGCCGCTCGGTTAGGGAGTGTCGCCCAGACCGCTGATCAGGACTGCGCGAGGCGCGCCCGCAGCTCCTCGCGGACGTACCGGCCCACGAGTAGAGGGACGAAGGGGCGGACTCTGGCTCCGGCAAACCGTGCGGCCACCTGTGCAAGGCACTCGTCGACCGCACGCGTACCCAGTTGGCCGTCGTACTGCTGGTGGATCAGGTGCGCGACGTCGTGTAGATCCGGGTTGATTTCGGGTCGGCCCGGATGCCAGTGGACCGGTGAAGAACTGGCCATGTGCTCACCGTGCCACCCCGGGGTCTGGGCCCGCAAGACAGTTCAGCGGCTGACCCAGAGTGTGGCGCCGTTACGAGGCCCGCTTACCAAGGGCGCCACTTGGCCGTCGACCAACTCCCTGCGCTACCACCGTTCACGCACCGGTACCCAAAACGTCACCTGGGGCACACCTGCGGGTACCTGTGACGCTGTTCTACTGCTCACATGAGGCCCGCAGTGGTGTCCCAGTTCTTCCTCCCTCCGGTCAAGGGCCTGACCGAATCGGCGCCCCATGTGGCACCTCACCGCAATGTCACCGCAACCGGAACCAAGGAGTTGCCCATGTCCAGCAAAGGCGCAGGCAAGTTCACCGCTGCCACCCTCTCGCACCCAGCCCGACGACCCATCACGCCAAGACCAGGCGCAGATCACGCGCCTGGCCAGGGCGGCGCCGCCAGCGGAGGCAGCCTGGCAACCAGACCCCTACCCACCCCGCGACCGATGGCTCCAGCACAAGTGAGCCCATCGTGGCGCCCTGAACCCCATGGGTACAACGACCCCTGCAACTACCTTGGCTAGGGACGGTCGCCAATGGTTCGCGACCCGCACCGGCACGCTGCCAGGATGCGCCTCGTGACGAGCGAGCAGTTGTCGGCCGTGATGACCGCGACCCTGTCAGCCGACCTGGAGGGCAGGGTCCCGGTCGAGCTTGTTGCCGACATCGTCCGGGCCGTTCTCGACGAGAGCCGGCGGGCCGCCCAGGACCGGGGCGTCGAGCCGACGATGTTCGAGGCTCGACGGCGACTGGAGCGGTTCATCCGCGCCCGCTCATCTGTGTAACAAGAACAACCAGGCAACCAGAACAAAACAATCCGGCGACGAGCCGAGCGGCATGGAGCATTGCTGATTCCACAGACCTGGGAGGAAGCCAATCGTGAGCACCATCATCATCACCGTCGACACCAAGGAACCCGACCGGCTGCTTGCCAGCACGGTCCGAGCCATGCGCCGGAGCCTGGATGTCAGCGCGGCCGAGCTGGCGAAAGCAGCCGGGATCCCGCTCCCGAGGCTCGACGCCATCGAGGCCGGTGACACCACGACACGAGACGAACGCCACACCATCACGGATGCGCTCAGTTGGCTGTCANNGCGTCATCGTTGGTGCTGGGCGTCTCACTGGGTCCAGCGCCGCGTCCTTCTGCTTGACGCTCGTCTCAGCGCGGTCGCGTATGCGTGGCGGGCGTCGTTGGCGCGGACCCGTTCTTGGGCGTAGATCAACCCGTAGGTGAACCCGCTCTCTCCGGCCTGTTGGACCCCGATGGCGAGCTCGAGCAACTGGGCCTGAGCGGCCACGCTGTCCTGGTGTTCGCCCAGAACGTCCTGGAGCACCTTCATCCGGTTCGCCAACCGTCTGGCCTGTTTGCCGACCACGGGAACAGCCGTTTCAGCGGCATACCGGGCCCGTTTCGCAC
>PKWT01000125.1:5819-6036 GCA_003132125.1 Micrococcales bacterium
AGCTGCCTGTGCGCCGGCTTGCCCGCCCGGGCCGTCAGCGGCGGGTTGTTGACAAGGTCGTCGAGGGCGTCCAGCAACCGCACGTAGCGCTCGCCGTCGAGTGTTGCGACCAGATCAGCATGGGCCGCCTTGTGCCTTCTGCCCATCTCGAGGTCGACTCGACGCCGGACCGGACCCATCACCAGCTCGTCGAGCTGTCCGGCCACCAGGTCTCGCA
>PKWT01000125.1:6093-21658 GCA_003132125.1 Micrococcales bacterium
GCGCCTCGATCACGCGTGACCAGATGGTTGACCTGCTCGCGCAGGTGCCCAAGCACCACTTCGCCTGCCGTTGGGCTCCCGGCCCGGCTCGGTCCTTCGGGTCCGGCAGCCTGATCCGGCTGTGAGGAGTCTCCCAGGTCTCCCAGGACCCGCGCGAGCTTCGAGCTCGACTGCGACGGGGTCAGCCCGGCGGCACCCAACCTGCTACTGACCGCCTCGAGGAAGACTCTGTCCCCATCGACAAGCTCGACCTCGACCTCCCGCCAGGTGGACTCCTGCTGGGCCCCGTCGTCCAGTCGTTGCCCATGCACCGTGTCGTCCGCGATGGTCGCCAGCGTGTTGCCGTCGCCGTCCAGCAGGCGCCGTTCGATGCGGTCGGTGCGCAGCACCGCGATGGGAACCAGCCGTCGGTCACGCACGATGGCGCGGACCTCGCGGGCCAGCGCGACCGGCACGGTGCGGGTCGCGCGACCCAGAGGGCGACGGACCTCGGTGCGCTCGTCCTGTCCGGCCGGCAGCTTGAGGTGCCAGCCGGCGTCGTCGCCACCGGTCCGGCGGCGCAGCGTGATGTGGTGCCGGGCCAAGCGCCCATCGGCCGTGTCGAAGTACGTGGCGTCCAGCTGCAACTCCACCGCCTCGCCCACCACGGCAACCACGGCGAGATCCGGCAGGACCGCGCCGGGCTCAATATCGAACTTGCGCTCAACCTCGCCGTGACGATCCATGGGCTATCACTACCTCACATCAGTCCCAGGCACCAGCCCGCGCTCGACGGGCTGCCCGAACCGCGGAACCGGCTTCGGACGCCGATCGCCGCGTCGACCGAGACGACCTGCACCGCCCGTTGGATGCTGTCCATTCCATCGAACTCTGCAGCGACCTCGGCAAGTTACTCGGACCGCACCCTGGAACGCAGCGGAGGCAGGTCGGAGATCAGTGCTTCCCGCTGCGCTCCTCTTGTCAATCCTTTGCGGAGGCCGAAGGTCGCACCCAGCGTCATCTGGACGCACTCTCATCAGCGTTGGGTGTGCGCTCCTGAATGGTGAGGGATCCTTTCCGGGCGCATCGTCGGGGATCTCGGAGGAACAACAAACGACAATTCAGCTAAATCGGGTTATTTCGTTAGGCATCCGTGCTCGTTGTCGGCACGTCTTGGTACCCCAGGCTGCCTTGGTGACTGTTGTCCTGGCGTTCATCTGCCGGTTCCGATCGACTCACCTCTTGGTCGGTCGACGGATCCAGCCTGATCAAGCCGGGTGGCGGTCCGTAAGCCCGGCCAGTCCACATCTGAAGGAGCTGTTGTGCCTGTGAAACTCAACCGTGGTCGCATCCCCCTGGCCGTTGCCGCTGGCGTGCTGGCGCTGACGGCGGCTGCGCTGCCCGCCGTCGCCGAGGGCGGGAACCCCCGACCAGCCGCCTCCGCGACGACCACCCCGATCAAGCACCTGGTGGTGATCTACCAGGAGAACGTNNCCTTGCTGGCGCCGAACAACCCAAACGCCGTCCAACCGTTCCGGCTCTCTCGCGCCCAGGCGCAGACCTGCGACCAGGACCACAGCTACACCGCCGAGCAGAGGGCCTTCGACTCGGGCCTGATGGACAAGTTCGTCGAGACGGTTGGCCGCGGCCCGAGCACCCAGTACCCGTGCGACGACTACGGCATGGGCAAGGGTCTGGTGATGGGCTACTACGACGGCAACACCGTGACCGCCATGTGGAACTACGCCCAGCACTTCGCGATGAGCGACAACTCCTACGGCACCACGTTCGGGCCGTCCACTCCCGGCGCGCTGAACCTGGTCTCCGGGCAGACGCACGGGTTCGCCCAGACCTCGTCGGCAGTCACCACCAACAGCACCATCATCGGCGACCCGCAGCCCACCGGCGACACGTGCAGCAGCCGTGACAACACCACGGTGACCGACGCGAAGAACAAGAACGTCGGTGACCTGCTCAACGCGAAGAACGTCACCTGGGGCTGGTTCCAGGGCGGCTTCGCTGACTGCAACGCCACTCACAGCAACGTCGGCGGCGTGAGCAGCAAGGACTACATCCCCCACCACGAGCCGTTCCAGTACTACGCGAGTACCGCGAACCTGCAGCACACGCGGCCCGCATCGGTGTCGGAGATCGGCCACGCCGGGCAGGCGAACCACCAGTACGACCTGACGGACTTCTGGTCAGCGGTGGACGCCAAGTCCATGCCTGCGGTCAGCTTCCTCAAGGCCCCGGCCTACCAGGACGGGCACGCCGGGTACTCCAGCCCGCTGGANNGACGGCTGGTACGACCACCAGATGAGCCCGATCGTCAACCAGTCGAACGACCCCGCCCACGACGCACTGACCAACACCAGCACGTGCGGTACCAACGCCAACCGCATCGCGGGCGGCTACCAGGACCGTTGCGGCTACGGCCCGCGCCTGCCCCTGGTCGTCGTCTCCCCATACGCGAAGGCCAACTTCGTCGACCACACCACAACCGACCAGTCCTCGATCCTGCGGTTCATCGAGGACAACTGGAACACCGGCCGCGTCGGCAACTTCTCCTTCGACCAGAAAGCGGGAAGCCTGAACAACCTGTTCGCGTTCTCCGGCGAGTCGAGGGGCGATTCCAAGGGGCAGCAGAAGCTGTTCCTCGATCCCGCGACGGGCCAGCCGGCCAAGGGCTGACCGCCCATAGTCGCAGCACCGAAGCAGGGCCCCGTTCTTTCCCCGAAGAGCGGGGCCCCACGTCGTGTATCTGGAACGGTCTAAGGCGCATGTTTGCCACAGTCCTCACCACTTCCTCGGAGGGACACGCCCAGACAGAAGGGCCGGGAGCCGGCGAATTCTTGAGTGGGGCACTCGGCTAATCCTTCGCGCACCTGCTGCGACGGGTACACCGACGAGCACACCTACGAGCGACGCTTTACTCCGCGTCGGGCGCGCAGCGCGTGGTCGCGACGCAACGTGGGCATCGTGGAACGACTGATGGCCGAGGGCCGGATGCATGCGGCGGGCCTTGCCGAAGTGACACGGGCCAAGACGGACGGACGCTGGGAAGCCGCCCACGCCGGCCAGGCCAGCATCGAGGTGCCAGCCGCTTGGCCGCGGCGTTGGCTGCCGAGCCCACGGCGAAGGCCATGTTCGACATCCTCACCTGCCAGAACCGCTACGCCGTTCTCTACCGAATCGATGCCGCTAAGCGCGTCTACACCCACATCCCGTCCGATCTCACCCGGACCGCCCTGCACCGCCTCGGGGACCAGCTCGAAGCGCTCGGGTGAGCAACTGCTGTACTTCGCTGCTGTACTTCTCCTCCAGGTATCCCAAAGGCCCTCACCCCGGATCGGGAGAGAGCCTTTGACCTGCGGTGATATCGGTGGAGCTGAGGGGACTCGAACCCCTGACCCCCTCGTTGCGAACGAGGTGCGCTACCAGCTGCGCCACAGCCCCGTGGTGCGGACGAAACGATAACACCGAGACGACCCGAGCCCGAAACCGGTTCGTACGCCGATGACTACGCGTGCTCTCAGGCGTGACGACGATTCAGAACCTCGTCGAGCTCACCCTCGTCGACCAGCCCGCCAAAGCTCGACGGCGGCGTCGCACCGGGCTCGCTGACCGCCGCGGGGACCGGCTGGGGACGCTCGGCTCGTGCCTTGAGCGTGTAGGTGGGTGGCGGCACCGGGACCGGCGCCCATCCCGACAGATCCACCTCGGACTGAAGCGCGGTCACTGCTTGGGACTGCGCCTGAGACTCGGACTCGCTCGGGTCCGCGATCTCGTTCGCGGTGTTATCAGAACTGGCAGCCATCGTGTCGACGTGGGCCTTCGGCCGAGAAGCAGGCCGCGCGGGAACGGCGGAGCGAGCGGGCCTGCTGGCCATACGCCCCAGCGCGTTGGCCCGGCGATCGGCGCGGTCGGCCACAGCGGCGTGGCGCAACCAGGCGAAGTCGACCACCAGCGCAGCGACAACGAGCAGCACGCTCCACCAGGGCATGACGGAGAAGGCCGCCAAGGCGGGGACGACCACAACGAGCGATAGCGATGCCAGGAGCGACAGACCCCGAACGCGCCTTGCCGACAGGCCGCGCCTGGCGTTGGAGGTCTGCTTCGGATTGGCGGCAGCCGTAGGGCGCGCGCGGACATGGGATGTCGGGGGTTGGGCTCGCTTCACGACAACCTCCGCACGAGAGGGGCGAGCCGGGCTGACGGAATACGAGCGTGGTGTCGGTAGCGACAGGTCGGACTCGGGCAACGGAGTGCGACGCTCCAGCACTCGCATCGCCTCGGAGAACCGGTCGACCGACCGGGCTGTGGCCAGGTGCTCACGGCGTCCGACCCAGTGCTGGAGCAAATAAGCAGCCCAAATGGCAATGATGACAAGGAAGATGAGACCGCTGGGCTGCACAAACACGACGTTAGAGGGGTCTGCCGCCCTTACAGCGGACCCGCCTCGGTGTGTCGCTGAAGTGACTGGTGTTGCCTGTGATTCCAACGCTCCACCACCGATGAACCGCCCAGATCCTCGGTGGTCAACGCGAAGGACCGGTGGTCGCGCCACTCGCCGTCGATGTGCAGATAGCGCAGACGCAGACCCTCATCACGGAAGCCCAGTTTCTCGATGACTCGCAGGCTGGCGGTGTTCTCGGGCCGAATGTTGACCTCGACCCGATGCAGCCCCAGCCCGATGAATGCGTGGTCGCATGCTGCTGCGAGCACCAAGGGCATGATCCCTTGCCCGGCAACCGATTCGTCAACCCAGTAGCCCGCGGATGCGCCGCGAATCGAGCCCCACGCGATCCCGAACAGGTGCATCTGGCCGACCAGCCGACCCTCGGTCTCGATGACGAACGGTTGGAGCCGGCCTTCGTTGGCCTCGCGGTCGAACTGCCGAACCAGCTGGCGGTAGCCGAGTTGCGTGGCGAGCCCCTCGGGCGAAGTGGCCTCCCATGGGCGCAACCATTCGGTGTTCTTCGCCCGGAGTGCCTCCCACTCGGTGCGGTCCTTGCCGCGAAGGGCCCGCAGGATCACCGGGGCACCGCCGACCCGACGCGTGGTGACCGTCACCGGCCAGAGCCCGCTGCTCAATGGTCACCGCCCTGGATCTGCGAGAGAGCATGCGCGAGAACGGGTTTGAGCACCGCAAGCCCGTCGCGTACGCCACCGGTCGATCCCGGAAGGTTGACGACCAAGGTCTGCCCCGCCACGCCGCTGACTCCCCGGGACAACATGGCCGTTGGGATTCCCGCCTCCACCCCTGCTGCGCGGATGGCCTCGGCGATCCCCGGGATCAGCCGGTCCACGACCCGTTGGGTGGCCTCAGGGGTGCCGTCGTTCGCGGTCAGGCCAGTGCCACCAGTGGTCAACACCAACGAGGCGCCCGTGGAGAGGGCGGCGCGAAGGGCCACCTCGACATCAGGGCCATCGGCAACCACGACCACGTCGCCCACCGCAAGCCCCCAGCTTCGCAGCGCGTCGGCGATGATGGGCCCCGACCGGTCCGGATAGACCTCAGCGGCTGCCCGGGTCGAGCAGGTGATGACCACGGCGGATCCGGTCATGACCACAGCAGAGTCGGTCATGGCTCCACCCAGTCCCCTGATCTGCCGCCTGACTTGGCTGTCACGCGTACGTCGGTGATCCGCGCATGCCTGTCCACGGCCTTGACCATGTCGATCAGCGCCAAAGCCCCGACCGACACTGCAGTGAGCGCCTCCATCTCGACCCCGGTCCGGTCGGCGGTGCGGACTGTCGCTGTCAGGTCCACCCCCTCGTCGATGACCACGAGATCCACCTCGACTCCATGGACCCCGATCGGATGGGCGAGCGGGATCAGGTCAGGAGTGCGTTTGGCCGCCTGGATCGCGGCGATGCGCGCGACCGACAGCGCGTCGCCCTTGGGCACGGTCCCCCCACGCAGTGCCGCCACGGCTGCGGCCGAGAGCAGGACCCGTCCGACCGCCGTGGCCGAGCGGACCGTCACGTCCTTGGTTGAGACGTCGACCATGTGCGCCGATCCGTCGGCACGGACATGCGTCAGGCGCGGCTCACTCATGACCCCTCCACGATCGGCTCCAGCGGATGGCACAACACCTGGTCGCCGGCCCTGATGGACGTGACGTCAGCCGGTATGACGGCCAGCGCGTTCGCACCCGCCATCGAGCCGAGTGCATGGGAACCCTGCATGCCCGCGATGGCCGCCATATAGCCAGAACCGTTGTGGGACAATACAATTCGTGCGAACTGCACCTTGCCCGCCGGTGCGGTCCAGCTGTCCCTGGCCACCGCTCTGACCAGCGATGTCTCGTGCCTCAGGCGCCCCCCCATCAGGCGCAACGCGGGGGCTACGAACACCTCGAACGAGACCATCGCGCTGACCGGGTTGCCAGGGAGCGTGAACACCGGCACCTCGTCCTCACCAAGGGTGCCGAAACCCTGCGGCATGCCGGGCTGCATGGCGACCTTGTCGAATCGCATCGTCCCCACACGGGAGAGCACCTCCTTGACGGTGTCGTACGCGCCCATACTGACCCCCCCTGTCGTAATCACGGCGTCGGCGCGCAGGAGCTGGCTCTCGATTGTCGAGAGAAACGTCCGCGCATCGTCACGCACGCAACCGACACGGAACGGAATGCAGTCGAGGGCTCGAACCGCCGCGGTCAGCATGAGGCCGTTGCTGTCGACGACCTGGCCGAACCGCGGAAGGACGCCCGCCTCGATCAGCTCGTCGCCGGTCGAGATGACAACCACCCTGGGTTTGGGAGTCACCAGGACCTGCCCGACACCGACTGCCGCGAGCAAGGCGATCTGGCGAGGTCCCAGACGGATGCCGGCGCGCATCACCAGGTCGCCGGCCTCGACGTCTTCACCCGCTTGGCGCACGTTGTGGCCAGCGAGCGCCGGGGCCAGGACCGTGACCTTGGCCAGGCCTCCGTCGGTGTGCTCAACCGGTATGACTGCGTCAGCGCCGTGGGGCATCGGGGCGCCGGTCATGATCCGCATACTCTGCCCTGGCGCCAGACTCAGCGCCTGGGTGTTTCCGGCCGCGATGTCATGGACGACGGGCAACCTGACCGGGGTCTTCTCGCTGGCGGCCGCGACATCGGCCGCGTGCACGGCATAGCCATCCATGGCTGAGTTCGTGAAGCCCGGCAACGGGACCTCACTCGTCACGTCCTGGGAGAGGACGCAGCCCTGGGCATCAAGCAGGTTCAGGTCGATCGACGGCAGGCGACGCACGGTCCCGACGATGCGCGAGAAGTGCTCCTCGACGGAGATCACGGCGTCGTGCTGTCTTTTTCAGCAACGAATCCGGTCAGCCACGAGGAGAAGTCCGTGCCGAGCTCCTGATGCGTGACGGCCAGCCGGACGACGGCCTTGAGATAGTCGAGCCGGTCGCCGGTGTCATAGCGACGGCCGCGGAAGACCACGCCGTGAACACCTCCTCCGGCCCCGGATGAAACAGCGCGCTCCTGCAACGCATCGGTCAGCTGGATCTCGTTGCCTCGACCAGGGGGGGTCTTGGCCAGGGTCTCGAAGATCGACGGATCCAGGATGTAACGCCCGATGACTGCCAGGTTGCTCGGAGCATCCTCAGGGTCGGGCTTCTCGACCAATCCGGTCACGCGAACCACCGACGCGTCGTCCCCATCCTGTGAAACCCGCTCCACTGCGGCGCACCCATAGAGGTGAACGGACTCCCGTGGCACCTCCATCAGGGCGATCACGCTTCCACCCCTGGCCTGTCGTACCGCGATCATTGCCTCGAGCAGGTGGTCCCGCTCGTCGATCAGGTCGTCGCCGAGCAGCACGGCAAACGGGTTGTTGCCCACATGGTCTGCGGCGCACAGGACCGCATGGCCCAGACCCAGCGGCTCACCCTGTCGGACGTAGTGAACGTTGCCGAGGCCGGTGGACTTGCGCACCCGCGCGAGACGCACGAGGTCGCCCTTGGCCTCCAGCGCACGCTCGAGCTCCCAATGACGGTCGAAGTGGTCCTCGAGGGCGGCCTTGTTGCGTCCGGTCACCATGAGGACATCGCGCAGCCCCGCACGCGTGGCCTCCTCGACGACGTACTGGATGGCCGGCTTGTCGACGACCGGCAGCATCTCCTTCGGCGTCGCCTTGGTCGCGGGCAGGAATCGGGTGCCCAGACCGGCCGCGGGGATCACGGCCTTGGTGACCGCGCCCCGTGAGGGCACGGATGCTGTGGGCTGCTCGGTCGAGGTCATGGTCCCGACATTAGTCGGACGGTTGCCCGCTCAGTACGACCTGGTCACGTCCCAGACCCTTGGCCTGGTCGACGGCGTTGTCAGCCGCCCGCAACAGCGCGGTGGACGTCCGGGCCTGCGCGGGCCACGATGCCACGCCGATGCTGACACGGACCACGATCGATCCCCCGTCCACCTCGAAGGGCTGGTCGCGCACCGCGTTCCAAACCTTCTCGGCCGCTGCCACCGCTTCTGTCGGGTCGAGCTCCGGACACACCACCGCGAACTCCTCACCGCCGTATCGGGCAACGCGATCGACGGCGCGCACGCTCGCTGCGATCCGCGCTGCCACTGCCGCCAGAACCTGGTCTCCCGCCGCATGTCCGTACAGGCGGTTGACTTCGCGGAAGTTGTCGATGTCCAGGATCATCAGCGAGCAGCACCGGTTGAAGTGCCTCGCCCGCTCAACCTCGGCCGTCAGCGTCGTCGTGAGCATCCGCAAGTTGCCAACACCGGTGAGGGGGTCGACCACCGAGAGCCGCTGCGCCTTCCTGTGCAGCATCGCGTTGTCCATGGCGATACCAGCCGGACCGGTGATGGACACGAGGGTCGCACCGCTCTCACGGCTGTATGCCGGTGAGCCGGGTGTGCGCTCGACGACGATCGCCCCCAACGTGTCGCTGCCCCGCTGGAGCGGCGCGGCCAGGGCAGGCCCTCCGAGCAGGGCAGACTTGTCCTCAGCGTCAGTCAGAGCGGGTGCCGCCGCCGACACCGACGGCTGCTCCTCATCACCCGCCCAGGCGGGCAGGCCCGTGGACACGACCCTGCCCAAGAGGGTGCCCTCCATGGGAACCCTGCCCGCCGATGAGCGCAGGGACTCGGGCGGCCAGGCCACTCGAGCGACGAGGGAATTCCCCTCGACCAGCCAGGCGGTGGCGCGGACGCTCTCCGTGGTTGACGCCGAGAGCGCGCAGACCGTCGCCAACAGCCCGTCGAGGTCATGGGTGCGTTGCAGGGCGTCGCCGAGCCGCAGGACATTGTCGGCGAGCAGGTCGCGACTGTGCTTGATCTCGGCCAGCTGTTGCTCGAGCTCGCCGGCCATGTGGTTGAAGCTCTGTGCCAGCCGTCCGACCTCGTCGGTTCGCACGACCGGCAGACGCACCGAAAGGTCGCCATGCGCCACGCGCTCGGCTGCGAGAGTGACGGCCACGACCGGCATGGTCAGCTGACGCGCCAGCCACCACACCAGCGGCGCTCCCAGTGCCAACGCGAGACATAGCAACGCGAACAACAACCATGGAGCGGCCAGCCCCTCACTTGACGAGGTGGCCGCGATCACCAGGCACGGGTGCCCGGCGCCGGCGGCGACGACCTCCTCGGAACTGCCGGGCAGGCCCTCGCGACTTCCACCCAGCCTCGACAAAGCAAACTCCCTCAGCCGAGCGTTGCGCGCGCCCGAGGCCGTCGATGCGGTCGTGCCTTCGGGGCAGGCGACCGCAAGGTCGACGTCCGCCCCGACCCCGATGTCCTGGAGCCACCCGCGCAACCGGCTGCCGTCCAGCGGGGTCGCCACCACGGCGGTCACGGGCTGAGCGGTCCCCAGCCCTGCCACGCTCACGGTGTCTGTCAGAAACGGCAGGAACGTCGCGGGAGCCGCGACGACGCGGGCAGGCGGTTGGATCGGCGTCGAGCACCCCTTGGTGGGAACCACATCCACCACAGCGCCACTCGGCAACGCCGGCGAACGCACCAACACGGTGCGATCACGCATGATCGAGCCATAACCGGGTCGGCGTTCCAGCCCGCGACGCAGCGCCGCTGCCGCAGGCTCGCCCTTGGCCACCGCCAACGCCATCAGCTCGGCCGAGTCGCCGGCCCCGACACAGGACTGAACCTGCAAGGTGGCGACCGCCCCTGCAACGGTGAGAAGCCTGGCCGAGCGCTGCTCGCGGAGCTGGTCAGGGACGACAAACGCAAGGACAAGGGTGGTGCCGAGAAGGAGAGGCAGCAGCACGACGCCGAGAATGAGCGTGAGACGGATTCGCACCGACAACGGGGTCCACCCTCCAGACGTGTGCCTCGATGGTGACACGCGGGCCGCCCGCACGGTGCGACTCCCCACCAAACGAACGGCTGACGGCGAGGGTACACAATCCGGTCATGAGCGGAATGGCCGAGCCCCCAGCCCCCCTGGACAAGCCGGCGCTTCGGCGCCAGCTTCGGGCACGGCGCAGATCCCTTGCGCATGAGCCGGATCGAGCCGCTGATGCCGAGGCCATCGCGGCCGCGGCAAGCGTGTTTCTGGATACTCTCGCCCTGCCGCGCGAGGGCCCAGGTGGGCAGCAGGCATACGGCTCGAAGCCCTGTCTGGCGATCTATCGCTCACTTCCCACCGAGCCACCCACGGAGGCGCTCGCCGAGATGCTGCACACACGCGGCGCCATGGTGCTCGTGCCTGAGATGCTGCCCGACAAGGACCTGGACTGGCATGAGCTGAGGGCGGATGGGAGCGAAGGTCCGGGGCTCGGATCGGACGCGATCGGCGACGCGCAGGTGATCTTCACACCGGCGCTCGCGGTGGACCACAGCGGCACCCGCCTGGGACAAGGTGGCGGAAGCTACGACCGAGCTCTGGCACGACGCCACCCCCACGCAGTCGTCGTGGCCATCGTCAACGACGAGGAGTATGCCGTACAGCCGCTGCCCCGGGACGCTCACGACGTGCGTGTGAGCGCGGTCATCACACCCGGGAGCGGCCTCATGCCGATCCCGGGCGCCGAGCCAGCCATGTGAGGGTCAGTTGCCTGACGCGTCTGGGGTCAACGTCAGCTCGTCACCGCCGCCGGCACGAACAGCCTTCTCGCTGAACGGCCACGGGTAGGTTTCGTTCGCGACCCACGCATCCGCCTGGTCGACGTAGTGAGCGTCATACGGGTGACCTGAGTTGCCTGTCTGGTTGACCCACCGCGACGCATCGAGGTCGCCCAGATTGACGATCATCCGCATCGACGGAGCCCAGTTGACGTCGTACCCCTCGCCTGCGTCCCAACCGTTGGCATCGACGATCGAGGAACCACCAGGCATCTGCCACGGACCCCGGTTGAACATCGCGCGCACGGGAGCCAGCACGGAATCGCCGCCGAGGACCTTGTGCGCCAGCTTGAGCTGGTGCAGGCGGCCCCATTGCCAGGTGACCGGGGCCTTGCCCAGCTGCTGAGTCAGATCTTTCCGTGCCTGGACCATGGCCTGGCGCAGGATCTCGTCACGGCCCTCGATCACCCCAGCCGTCAGCTTGTTGTCCCACCACGGGTCATTCGGCGCCTTCAGCAGCACGGAAACGGCCTGCATCCACCGCGAGCCACCGTCGGCCTTCATGGTGACGCCGAGCTCATCGTTGAAGGTCAGGTCCAGAACGTTGCTCCACACCGCGTTGTAGAAGGCGGCCGCGGCCGCCGCCTGTGACCGGCCGCTGGGCTGGGTGTAGTCCCACTTGCGCAGCAAGTTCTGGGCTTCCTGGGTGAACGGGTCGTCCTCGGTGGCGTCGGGACCGACGAGCTTCACCGCCAGCAGCGCCTTGACCAGCTCGGGAGCGAAGGTGTTGCGGGTGTCGCCCTGGATCTGGGACATCCGCTCCGGCGTGACCTTGGGGGTCGCCGTGATCAGGTCGCGGATCCGCTGGCTGCGATAGCCGTAGTCCCACTCGGTGGTCAGGAACGGGGTCTGGCTGGCAGTGACTTCCTGGTTGGCAGCAACGATGTAGCCCTCGGGTGGATCGTACGCCGTGGGCATCTGCTCGAAGGGAACGAAACCGGTCCAGTCGTACTTCGGATCCCAGCCCGGCGCAGGCCAGTAGCCCGGCGGTGCCCCGACGGTCGAGCTCGCCCGGATCGGCACCTGACCGGGCGCCTGGTAGCCGATATGGCCCGCAGTGTCGGCGTAGAGGAGGTTCTGCGCCGGAACCGCGAAATCCCTTGCGGCAGAACGGAACTGGGTGAAGTCCTGGGCGGTGTTGATCTTGAAGATGGCATCTGCGGTGTGCCCTGGCAACAGACCGGTCCACGCCAGGGAAACGGCATACGTCGCGGGCTCGGCCTTCCCCTCGACCAGAGCAGACTTGCCTGCCTGTGCCACCGACGTGATCACGTCGGAGAGCAGCGGACCGTGAACGGTCTCACGAACGGTCGTGGTGACGTCCCGGCCACCCGCCACCTTGATGGTCTCTGTGTGCTCCTTCAACGGCAGATAGGCGTTGCCCCGACGGTATTTTTCTCCAATGACCTGCTCGAGGTAGAAGTCGCTGACATCAGGGCCGAGGTTGGTGAAGCCCCAGCTGATGCTCTGGTTGTGTCCGATCACGATGCCCGGCAGACCGGCGAAGGAGAAACCGGCCACGTCAAAGGGACATGCTGCCGAGACGTTGCGGCAGTGCAGACCGGTTTGGTACCAGATGCCAGGGATGCCGACGCCAAGGTGAGGATCGTTGGCCAGCAACGGCTTTCCGGTCGAGGAGCGTTCCGGCCCAACCACCCACGAGTTGGATCCGACGCCTTCACCGCGCCCGACCATCACAGGCAGCTGGTCAAGTGCCGCGGCCACCTCGCCGTAGACGGTCCGGGCGCCAGCGTTAATCACGTCAGCGCGCGGGGAAAGCGCCACAGGGGCCGGTCGGACGGCTGGAATGGCAGAAGCCGCGCTCAGGGTCGAGCTGGCCGCGCCAGGACTCCAGTCCTTGTCCGAGAGGATCGGCTGGTGGGACTCGGCCGGGTAGGGCGGGAAGATCTGCGCCAACCGGGCGGGCGTGATGCTCCCAGAGAGCCGGGCGCGGGTGAGCTCGTTGTCGTAGTCACCACGCAGATCCCATGCCATCGCCTTGAGCCAGGCCAACGAGTCAGCCGGCGACCACGGCTCCACGCGGTAGCCGGGGAACTTCTGCCCCAGCACCGTGTACTCCAGACCCATGTTGTCGGGGCTTCCGGCCTTGGCGATGTAGGCGTTGACTCCGTCGGCATAGGCCTGGAGGTACTGCCGGGTCGAGGGCGCCAGCGTCGGCAGCTCCGCCTCAGCCACGCGACGCCAACCCATCGTCCGGATCACGCGATCGGTCTCGACGCCGTCCTGGCCGACCAACTCGGAGAGTCGCCCAGCGGTGATGTGCCGACGCAGGTCCATCTCGAAGAACCGATCCTGTGCGGCGACAAAGCCTTGCGCCCGGAAGAGGTCCTGCGCGTTGTCGGCGTAAATCTGAGGCACGCCGCGGTCGTCGCGCAGCACGGTGACCTTACTGGTAAGGCCAGAGACGGCCAGCTCACCCGAGGTCTGTGGGAAGGACCGCCGGACGAGGCTGACGCCGACCACCATGGCGACCACGATGGCGACGACAACCAGAACCGCGACGGAAAGGGAGACGCGACGGAAGGTTTTTGCACGGGACACCCTGCGAGACTAGGACACATCGAAGCCGCAACAGCGTTTACCGTCTCCGATCTCGACCTCGCTCTGCTGGTCGGGACCCTCGTGCTGCTGGTCTCCGTGGCTGCGGTGCGCCTCTCGCTGCGATCCGGACTTCCAACATTGCTGCTCTATCTCGGCATCGGCGTGGCAATCGGCCAAGCCGGTCTCGGCATCGAGTTCCACTCCGCAGAGCTGACCCAGGTTCTGGGCTACACCGCCCTGGTCCTGATCCTGGCCGAGGGCGGGCTGACGACCTCCTGGCACGACATACGGCGATCGGTCGCGCCGGCGGCGCTGCTTTCGACCCTTGGCGTGTTGGTCTCCGTCGCGATCGTCGGGCTGGCCGCGCACCTGGTGCTGCCGATCTCGTGGAGCGTCGCCTTCCTGGTCGGCGCCGTCCTCGCCTCCACCGACGCGGCCGCGGTGTTCTCCGTCCTGCGCCGGGTGCCTCTCCCCCGCCGGCTCTCCGGACTGCTCGAGGCCGAGTCCGGCTTCAACGACGCCCCCGTCGTGATCCTCGTGCTCGCCCTCGCCGCGCAGGCCTCCCCCGGACAAACCAGCCACGAAGTCTGGTGGCAGCTGGTGTTCGTCGCCATTGCGGAGCTCGCTGGCGGTGCCGTCGCCGGACTGCTGATCGGGTATGCCGGCGGCCACCTCATGCGTCGGATCGGATCGTCCTCGTCGGGCCTGTTCTCGATCGGGGTCGTGTCGTTGACGGTGCTGGCCTACGCCGCGGGGTCGTTGGCTCACGCGAGCGGGTTCCTTGCGGCATACCTGTCCGCCCTGGTGCTGGGCAACATGCGGCTGCCACACCGGGCTGCGGTCCACGGATTCGCGCAAGGACTGGGTTGGCTGGCGCAGATCGGGCTCTTCGTCATGTTGGGCTTGTTGGTCTCACCCGCCAAGCTGGCGACGCACATCGTGCCTGCCATCCTGATCGGCCTCGTGCTGCTCCTGGTGGCCAGACCGCTGTCGGTCATCGTGTCGTTGACGCCGTTCCGGGTGCCATGGCGCGACCAGGCGTTCCTGTCCTGGGCAGGGCTGCGCGGAGGAGTGCCGGTCGTGCTGGCCACGGTGCCGCGCACCGCCGGGACGCCAAACGCCGAGTGGCTCTTCGACCTCGTGTTCGTCCTGGTCGTGATCTTCACGCTGGTCCAGGGGCCGACCCTGCCATGGGTGGCTCGTCGGCTCGGTGTGACGGATGCCGAACGGGCGCTGGACCTCGAGGTCGAGTCGACGCCGCTGAACGAGATCGGCGCTGACGTCCTGGAGGTGACAGTCGGTCCCACGTCAAGGCTGCACGGCGTCGAGGTGTTCGAGCTCAGTCTGCCTCCTGGCGCCAACGTCACGATGATCGTCCGGGGCGGCGAGGCGTTCGTGCCGACCCCGCGCACCGCCCTTCGTCATGGTGACCAGATGCTGATCGTCGCGACCGCTGAGTCCAGGCTCGCCGCGGAGAAGCGCGTGCGCCAGGTCAGCCTTGAGGGCCGGCTCGCCGGCTGGAACACCTGAGGCACCGGGACTGGTCGACACGCCGACACGGAACTACCGAGTGCCGGAAACAATCACGGTGGCCGAGCGCGATGTGGCAGCGTCCGCGTGAGGCTGAGCCGAGTCGAGGGTCGCCGATCCCCGAATCCCGAGGACTGCCGCAAAGGCCACCAGCAGGACCAGGAGCCCAAGCAACAGCACCCGGGTGGGTGCGACACGGACTCCGCGCAACGCCNNAACCCTGGCGCTGGGCTTGGGTGGGCCCGATCCTCAGCCGCCGGCGCACCCGGACGTCGGTGTCGGCCGGTGCCAGAGATCTCAGGAGCGTGCATCTCAGGGGCCGGGATCACCGCCGCTTGCACACCCGGGCGTCGGTGGCGACCGGCACTTGAACCCTCTGACGCCAACACATCTGACTCAAGAACCTC
>PKWT01000353.1:0-1848 GCA_003132125.1 Micrococcales bacterium
GCCTCAATGTCCTTGGCCGCGGTCTCGAGCAGCTGATCAGCCAGGTGCCGCAGGGCCCGGGCGACCGCGACCTCGTCCCCGATCTCGGGAACGCGCGCGGACGTGTCCCCGACCTCGCGGTGACTCTGGCCATGGGCGCTCAGGTGGGTCGGCGCCTCGGTCAGCAGGACGACGTTGGCGCTGGTGTCGTCCCCGGACTCGAAGATCGACACGCGGATGTGCCACTCCTTGACGTGAGGCAGGGTCGGCTCGACTGCGCCTGCGGTCGCTGGTTCGGCGCTGGTCCGAGCGGTTTCCGTTGGCTCGAACGTCGCGTGCTCGGCCTCGACGCGCAGGACCGATCCCGGTCCCGGGTACAAGAGCCCGGTGTGCCCGTCGGTCCATCGGACGAGGTAGGGCGGGCCGCCGTCCGTACCCCTGACCTCCAGCACCTCGCCGTCCCTCGTGGACTGGTCGGTGTGTCGCGACGTGAGGATGATGCGATCGCCCTTTTGTGCCTTCATCGTCCGTCTCCTTCATATGACGCAGGCCACTTGGCAGGATCTGGGTCGTGGGTTGTGCCTGCTGATTCCAGCAGAGCACCACGGCGAACCAACCGATCAGTGCCGAAAGTCCCGCCTTCACCGTCAGCGACAACGCCAGCTCAGAGCCCGGTGCGTCAGAGCCCGACGACCGCCTTGCGAACGGCATCCAGACTGCGCTCGACGTCGTTCTCGTTGGTCGACCAGTTGCTGACCGAGATCCGCAGGATGCTCTGGTCGCGCCACGTCGAGCCGGTCATCCAGGCCGTGCCGTCCTCGAGCATCCGGCGCACGACCTCCTCGGTCCGCTGGTCGGTGCCGAACGTCGCACACACCTGGGTGAACACGACGTCGTTGAGCACGGTGACACCCTCGATCTCGTCCAGGCTCGCGGCGAAGGTGGAAGCGTGGTGGCAGAGACGGTCCACGAGCTCGGCCACCCCGGAGCGCCCCAGTGACCGCAGCACCGCCCACACCGGAAACGCGCGTCCGCGCCGGGACAGCTCGGGAACCTTGTCGAACGGCTCGCCGAGCTCGTCGTGGATCAGGTAGGCGCCGTGCATACCCATCGACGCGCGCAGAGCCGCGGCATCGCGGACGATGGCGAGGCCGGTGTCGTAGGGCACGTTCAGCGTCTTGTGCGCATCCGTCGCCCAGGAGTCCGCCGCCTCGCATCCCAGGACCAGGTGCCGGTATGACGGCGAGGCCGCCGCCCACAGCCCGAACGCACCGTCGACGTGCACCCAGGCGCCGTGTGCGTGTGCCGCGGTGATCGCCTCGGTGAACGGGTCGAACGCGCCGGAGTGAACGTTGCCCGCCTGGAGTACGACGATCGTCGGCTCGTCGCCGCCTTCGTCGAGCGCCGACTGCAGCGCGTCGGCACGCAGCCGCCCCTGATCATCGACCGGGACCTGCTCGGGCGATCCCAGCCCGAGATAACGAAGCGCCAGGTCGACGGTGTCATGCCGCTCGGCGCCCACGATGACTCGTACCCGTGGTCCGCCGGTGAGACCGCGCTGGGCCACGTCCCAGCCGGCCTTCCGGAGGACGGCATCCCGGCCGGCCGCCAACCCGGTGAAGTTGGCCATGGTGCCTCCTGTGACGAAGCCGACGGCGCTCTCGCCCGGCAGCCCGAGGAGGTCCAGCAACCAGGCGCTGGTGACGTCCTCGACCGCACTGTGCGCCGGCGTCACCCGGCGCAGACCGCTGTTCTGGTCCCATGCGCTGACCAACCAGTCGGCCGCGAGGGCGGCAGGGTGGGTCCCTCCGACGACGAAGCCGAAGAAACGCCCCGACCCCATGGCGGTGAGTCCGGGATCGCACGCCT
>PKWT01000353.1:1872-2200 GCA_003132125.1 Micrococcales bacterium
CAGCCAGTCCAGTGCATGCGCGTGCGCCCGGTCGAGAGCTGCTGAGTGTTGGTCCATCGGTCGAGTTTGCCACCGGCCCAACCAGTCTCGCCAGACCCTCCACCAGGGCCGGGGCGATCGGAGCGGTCGTCGGTGGTCGCCTGTTCCAAGCCGGGTTCGAGGTGACACTGATTGCCCGTGGCGTGCATCTGCAGGCGCTACAAACGAACGGACTACGACTTCAGTCGCCCGCGGGCACCGAAACGGTTGACGTTGCGGCGGTGGGCCATCCGCGTGAGATCGACTGGGGTACCGGCCAGGTCGTCCTGATGGCGGTGAAGAGCCAACA
>PKWT01000353.1:2207-6461 GCA_003132125.1 Micrococcales bacterium
TGTTCCCCAATGTGTACGGAGTCAGCGTCGCGTGCCCCACCAGCCACCTTCAACCCGGCGTGGTCCAGGCCTGGTCCACACCGGTCACCGGCCTGCTGGATGTCGGTAGGTACCCCACCGGGATCGACCACGTCAGCGAAGCGGTTGCCGCTGACTTTCGCGCGGCAACCTTCAGCTCCTACCCCGTGCAGGACATTCGCCTTTGGAAGCACCGCAAGCTGCTGACGAACCTCGGCAATGCCATCGAGGCGGTGTGTGGTCCCCACGCGCGGCAGGGACCGCTGGGGGAAATGCTCCTCGCTGAGGGCGAAGCGGTGCTGTCCGCTGCTGGACTCGAAGCCGCCACCGCGGAGGAAGACCGGGACCGACGGGCTGATCTTCTCCAGCTCGGCAAGATCGCGGGGCAGACCCGGCCCGGTGGGTCCTCATGGCAAAGCCTGCGGCGCGCTACCGGCGACACCGGGATTCGCCCGACATCCACGCCCGGATCAATGCTGCGGCCCCCAGCGGGCTGGACGTGGTGGCCGACATCGTCGGCGGAGCGGGACTCGCGGCCATGATGCCGCTGCTTCGGGACAATGGTCGATGGGTGATCGCGGGTGCCGTGGCAGGACGGGTGGTCGAGCTCGACCTGCGTCGCCTCTACCTCCACAATGTGCAGCTGATCGGCTCATCCATGCACACCCGGGTTCATTTCCGCCGGCTTGTCGAGCTTGCACGCGGCGGAGATGTCAGGCCCCAGGTCAGCAGCACCTTTGCCCTGGTCGAGATCGCGTATGCCATGTCGAGTGCCATATCGCGACCGGTTGCCCGGGGACTTCAGTGGGGTCAGGCGTCGCGCCGACGCAGGCTGATGGCAGCTGCGATGAGAACGACGAGGGCGTAGGCGCAGAAGAGCCCGAAACCGTTCCATGGCTCCAACATTGCAGGGTTGGGGTGCACGTGCGTGATGGCTTCCCCAGCACTGCTCGGCAGGTATTTGTTGATCGGATCCGACCAGGACGACGGTAGGAACCGCACGATTATCGGCAGGACGAAGAGCAGGCCGAACAGGGTCGAGATGCCGGCCGCGGTGTTGCGCAGCAGTGCGCCGAGGCCGATCCCCAGCAACCCGACCACGGTGAGGTAGAGCGCGGCGCCGATCACGGCGCGCAGGACGCCGGGGTCGCTCAGGTTTGCCTGCAGGTGCTTGGAGGTCAGGATCGACTGCCCGATCAGGAACGCGCCGAGTACCGAGGGGACCATCAGTACCAGCGTTACTGTCGCAAATACAGCGGCTTTGGCCCACAGGACCGGCAGGCGGGCAGGCACTGCCGCGAAGGAGGCCCGGATCATGCCGGTCGCGTACTCCCCACTGATGAGCAGCACCCCCAGGACACCGATCGCCAGCTGCGCAAGGAAGATGCCACTCAGGCTTCGAGCGGTCGGATCAAAGGCGAGCGCTTCACCTGGGCGGTCAGGTGGCCAGTGCGCGACGACCACCGAAGGAACCAGCACAGCGAGCCCGACGATAAACACGACCGCTGCCAGCATCGAGAAGAGTGTCGAGCGCAGGGAACGGAACTTGGTGTATTCCGAGAGGATCACGCGCGCTTGTGTGACGTTCTTCGAGGACGACTCGCGCGGGCGGGCCGGTATGGCTGTGGCGGTGCTCATCGGTCGGCTCCAGCAGTCTCGAGCGCGTCGAGGCCCTTGTCGTTCATCGTGGCGCCGTGGTATTCCACAGCGTCTTTGGTCAGGTCCATGAACGCTTCCTCAAGGGAGGTCTGCTGAGCTGAGAGCTCGAGAAGGGTGATACCGGCGCGGCCGGCGGCGAGCCCGATCTGGTCGGTGCTCAATCCACTCACTTCCAGAGCCCCGCTTTGAGCTGTCACGACGCTGACATCGGGACCCTTGAGGACCACGGCCAGGGCGTGCGGGTCGGTGGTGCGAACCCGCACCAGGTTGCGCGATGAACCGGCGATGAAATCATCCACGCTGGTGTCGGCAATCAGACGTCCGCGCCCGATGACGATCAGGTGTTGGGCGGTCTGAGCCATCTCGCTCATCAGGTGTGATGAGACGAAGACGGTTCGGCCCTCGGCAGCCAGCGACTTCAGAAGGTTACGGACCCAGCGGATACCGTCCGGGTCCAAGCCGTTCACGGGCTCGTCCAGGATCAGAGTCTGCGGGTCACCAAGAAGCGCCGAGGCGATCCCCAGCCGCTGGCCCATCCCCAAAGAGAAGCCACCGGCGCGCTTGCCCGCAACCTCCTGCAAACCGGCCAGCTCCACCACCTCGTTGACCCGGGCGCGAGAGATGCCCGAGGTCTGGGCTAAGGCAAGCAGGTGGTTGAACGCACTCCGACCGGTGTGTACCGAGCGCGCCTCGAGCAGGGCGCCGACTTCGTGCAGCGGCGCCGAGTGCTCGCGGTACGGCTTGCCGTTCACCTGGACGGTTCCAGCGGTCGGGGCGTCCAGGCCCAGGATCATCCGCATCGTCGTGGACTTGCCTGCGCCGTTCGGACCAAGAAATCCGGTGACCACGCCTGGTCGCACCGTGAAGGTCAGGTCGTCAACGGCCTTCTTGTGGCCGTAGAACTTGGTGAGACCGTGGGCCTCGATCATGGACGTCTCCTTCGTCGGTGGGTGTGGCTGAATCGCCATAGCGAGCCGCACCGGACATCTGGGTGAACGGCGCGAGCCGGGCATTTCCCACACCGGTAGGCACAGGTACCAGCCGGACAGCAAGCATGCACATATTGTCTGTTGATCCTGTGTGCATTCTGAGAGTCGCTGGTCGTTATGATCACACCAAGACGGCGCAGACCACGACCAGGCAGCGTCACCCTGGGTCATCCACGGCGTACGCAGCCGCCGGCAGCGGTCGATGAAAGAGGGGCCTGCGATGGCACGTTCGACCGCGTCAGCGATCGGCGGCATCCTGCTGACCGCATGCGTCACCCTGACCGCATGCGGNNTCACCGTCGACGGACGGCGCATCCCCATCACAGACGTCCTCACCGGCGGCTGATGCCGCGCCGGCCTGCACCGACGCCGACCTGACCATCTCGGTGAACCCAGCCGGTGCCGGGCTCGGTCACGTCGGCTCGACCATCGTGTTCACCAACGCCTCGGATCACCAGTGCGCACTGACCGGCTACCCACATGTCGCCGGGGTGGACAGCAGCGGCAAAGAGGTCACCCAGGCACTGCCTACCCTCACCGGATACCTCGGTGGCAGCTACACCAAGACGACGGTGCAGCTCGCCCCTGGAGGCAGCGCCTCCGCGCTGGTCGAAGGGACGAGCACCCCCGCAGGGGCAGCCACCACGTGCCCGGTCTACCCCAGCCTGCTGGTCATCGCCCCCGAACAGACCCGCTCACACGACTTTGCCTCGAGCATGCCGGCATGCTCGCCCTTACAGGTCCACCCCGTCGTGGCCGGAGCCACCGGACGCGCGTAGACCTCGTGCCGATGCTCGCTCTGGAACACCCGAGGAACGACGAGCTTCTCAAAGCGCGTGACGGCTACGTGTCGTCTCGGACCAGGCGCTGGCGGGGCGCGACCCGATGACGTCGTGACTGCCCAAGCCGCCTCGCGCGGGCATAGAAATCTGCGCCCCAATCCCCCGCTCCGCCCTCCCCAATCGGGTTGGCACTGGATTCCTTGGCTGTGTGAATACCTCGGCACGGCCCTGCTGCTCGCGGGCGGCCTGTCCGCCGTCTTCCTCGACTTCGGCCCATACAGCCCTGTCACCCCAGTTCTACCGAGCGCCTCGGCCCGGTTGCTGCTCACCGGCCTGCTGTTTGCCGGGACCGGCAGCCTGATCGCTCTTAGCCCCATCGGCCGTCTCAGCGGAGCGCACCTCAACCCCGCCGTCACGGTCGCGTTCTGGACCCAGCGCAAGGTGCACCCGCACGACCTCGTCGGCTACATCACCGCCCAGCTACTGGGCGCAATCACCGCCTGCGCCGTCCTTCGTCTGGTCTGGGGGCGCACAGCCCAGGTACTGCACCTTGGGGCGACCCAACCGGGCCACGGCTTCAGCGACGTCGCGGTCGCCGGGCTCGAAACAGCCATGACTGCCAGCCTGGTCCTCATGATCCTGTTCATGACCTCGAGCACCCACACTGCCCGCTGGACGCCTCTGGGGAACTGGCTGCTCGTCGCCGCCCTGGTCTGGCAGGGAGCCCCGTACACCGGCACCAGCCTCAACCCGGCCCGTAGCTTGGGCCCCGCCCTCGTCGCACCGCTGCTGACCAACCTGTGGCC
>PKWT01000353.1:6495-9598 GCA_003132125.1 Micrococcales bacterium
ACGTTCCACCTCGCTGAGGCTCTCTGACTCCCCCGCTTCTCAGCCGTCAATGCAGGCCCAGCGGCGCCGCGAAGGCTGTGTCCGCCTGTGTCGCGGACAGGACGCCGGTGGCGACCAGTCGGTGCAAAACGTGGTGCTGGCGAAGGCGACCGGTGGATAGGTGTCGTATGGGGTCGTATGCCGAGGGTGCCTGGACCAGGCCGGCGAGCATACTGGCCTGAGCCCAGCTCAACTGCGCTGGCGTCACGCCGAAGTAGCCTTCGGCCGCCGCTGGCAGACCGTAGAAACCGTGACCAAAGTACACGTCGGCCAAGTACAGCCGCAGTATCTCGTTCTTGGAGTAGCTCACGTCCAGCTTCAGGGCGAGCTCGGCTTCCTGCACTTTGGAGACGAACCCATTGNNCTGATCGGGTCGATGCCCGGCATCTGGTGGAAACGGCTGTCCTCGGTGGCGATCAGCGCCTCGGCTACCCGGTCCGGACGAGGCAAGGCCGTCAGCACGGGGCTGTGTTGAGTCGCCAGGTGCGCGCGCACGAGATAGCCGGCGCTGTCCACGCCAGGCGTCAAAGGCCACAAAGCAGCGACTCCCAGGAGGGGCGCGACCACCAGCGAGGCAAGCCCCCACGCCATCCGCCGCCGCCATCGTCGCCTCATCAGCTGTGTTCGAGGCTCCGGGCTGCCGATGCTGTCGCGACTGATGGGCGAAGGGCGTTGAGGGCGGCTTGGTGCGTGAGCCATCCGACGACCTCGTGCCCGTCGGAGTCGAGCACTGGCACTGCGCCGCCGGCGTCGTCCATGACTTGTAGACCGAAGTCGAGGGGGTCGACCGAGCGCAATGTTGCGGGAAGGTCTGTGACCTCGCTGACCTGGGTGGCGTCGTGCTCGCCATCGGCAAGGGCCTCGGCGACCGCGTGGGCGCTGACCGTCCCGGCGTAGGCCCCTTCAGCATCGACAACAAGGAGGACGCCCTGTCGAGAACGGGCCAGGGCTCGGGCGGCCTTCACCAGGCTGTCGCCCTCATGCAAGGCGGCAGGCACGGGGAGCATCACCGCTGAGAGGCGGATGGCGTCGGCGCGGGGGCTGGTCTGTGCCGGGGAGCTCAGGTCGACTCCCCTGCGGCGCAGCTTGAGGGTGTAGATGGTGTCCTTGGGGGCGATCCGTTGGCTGATGAAGGTGGCCAGGACGATGGCTGACATCAGCGGCAGGATGATCGTGTACTCCCCGGTCAGCTCGAACAAGATGACGACTGCGGTGATCGGTGCACGGGCGGCTCCGGCGAAGACGGCGCCCATCCCGATCAGGCCGTAGGCGCCGACCGGGCCGGCGATCCCGGGTGCCACGATGTGCATGATCTCGCCGAAGGCGGTTCCAAGCATGGCTCCGATGAACAGGCTCGGGGCGAACACCCCTCCTGAGCCGCCGATGCCGATGGTCAGGCTGGTGGCGAACATCTTGGCGACCAGGAGCACGAGCAGGAAGACGATCGTGTACTTGCCGGCGACGCCGGCGGCCAGCACCGGGTAGCCCACGCCGTACATCTGCGGGAGGACCAGGAGCAGCAGACCCAGCAGCACCCCACCTGCGGCGGGACGGAGCCACTCGGGGCCCTGCCACAGCCGGTCGGCGACATCCTCGATGGCGTAGAGCACCCGGGTGAAGAGCACGCCCGCGACGCCGCCGAGCAGACCGAGGACCGCGAACAGCGCGTACTCCCACAGATGGTCAACGGTGAAGTTGGGAAGCGTCAGGAAGGGGGCGCTGCCCATGGCGGCGCGCCCGACGACGCTGGCGGTCACCGAGGACAGCACGATCATGCCGAACGAGCGCACCTCGAAGTTGGCCAGGATCAGCTCCATCGCGAAGAAGACACCGGCCAGCGGGGCGTTGAACGTCGCCGCGATTCCTCCGGCCGCCCCGCACGCCACCAGAAGGCGCATCCGTGGCTCGCTGATCCGGACCATCCGCCCGAGGGTTGACCCCAGTGCTGAGCCGATCTGCACGATCGGCCCCTCGCGGCCCACCGACCCGCCCCCACCAATACACAGGGCCGAGGCCAGGGCCTTGACCGCGGCGACCTGCGGAGGGATACGCCCGCCCTTGCGGGCCACCGCGTACATCACCTCGGGCACGCCGTGTCCGCGCGCCTCCCGGGCGAAGAAGTGCACGAGCGGCCCGTACAGCAACCCGGCAACAACCGGCACGCCGATCACGAACCAGCGCCCCAGACCTGGCAGCCCCGGGTGGGCGGCATGGCCGGCCAGCGAGTAGTCCGCGTGCCCGGACAGCAGCAAGGTGAACGTCTTGATCAGCCAGCGGAAGACGACCGCACCAGCACCGGCCCCCAGGCCGACGAGCAGAGCGAGAAACATCAGGCCCGAGCTCGAGGAGCGAAGCTGCGTGGCGAGGTTTGGGGGTTTCCGCCCGTTCCCTGGAGCAGGTTGAGGACGCCATCACGATCACCCAGTTCCGCACCCTCGTTGCCTTGGAAGGCCACGGAGACACCCGGCTCAACCAGCTCGCCGAACGACTCGGCGTCACCTCCTCCACCGCCCTGCGCATGGTGGACCGCCTCATCGCGGCCGAGCTGGTGACGCGTGAAGAGAACAAGGCAGACCGGCGAGAGGTACTCATCGGTCTGACGTCCGAAGGGGCCCGGCTGGTTTGCGAGGTCACCACGCGACGGCGGGCCGAGATCGCCGCCATCGTCGCCGCGATGCCTCAAGAAGGACGCGAGGACGTCGTCGCCGCGCTCAACGCCTTCGCCCAAGCCGCAGGCGAAGCCACACCGAGCGTCGACACCGCAGCCCAGCTCCGCTGGTAGACATGGCCGCCTTGTTCCACCTGCTCGACAAGAGCGTCGCGCTGCCCAGCGCGATGGAGGCAACGACTGGTTCGTCTGAGGCGAGGACACCTTGACGACGGCACTGCTCATCATCGAGCGCGAGCCAGCCGGGCGTTAACGAGGAGAAGCCGCCAGCGCGGCCGTGGCCTTGTCCACTGATGTGGGCGCCTGGCCAAACTTGAGGCGCATGAGCGGCGGCCGGGTGCCCGTGGGCGGGACCCCGAACTTCTGCAACGCACACGTCATGACGTCCCGGAATAC